>JBGPLB010000114.1:0-15786 GCA_041486245.1 Candidatus Acidiferrum sp. | reverse complement strand
CATTCAGTTGTCTTCGGAGTTTTGCTTCTCGCGCAAAAAGTGCAATGGTCAAAAAGGGAGTGACGAGCAGCAGCAACCCAAAGAGAACCAACAGGAGGATGGCGAAGGGCACGGGTGTTCCTCGGACTCACCGCTCGATTAGTTCTGATGGTAGAACGGACAAGGGATGGAATCTTGCAATTTGTGCCCAGTCGCGGTAGAGGTAGTAACCCTGGCGCTATTAAATTGTCCTTTTTCAATAAGTTAGCAGAGTTGGCCGAAGGCGCCAGTACGGCAGCAGGGTTCGTATCGGATGGTGCCTACAGCTAGCGTCAGCGCATGGTTGAGCCAGCACAATTCTTCGGCCGGTTTGCGCACGGATGCTGGCTGTGCTACACATCATGCATGCCTGATTTTGCCGCTCCCGTCGAACGACTCATCGATGAATTGAAGCACCTGCCCGGCATAGGACAAAAAACCGCCCAGCGGCTGGCGTTTTTTCTTTTGCGATGTCCGCCGGAAGACGCGCTGGGGCTGGCGGATGCGATTCGCGATGCAAAAGAGAAAATCCGCGAATGCTCGGTCTGCAGCAACATTACCGAGAATGACCCATGTCACTTCTGCGCGGGGGCCAGTCGCGACAAAAAGATGATCTGCGTGGTGGAAGAAGCGCACAACATCATGGCCATTGAAAAGACGCGCACTTACAGTGGCATGTATCACGTGCTCGGCGGCTCCCTTTCGCCACTGTCGGGGCGCGGGCCGGAGCAATTGAGGATAAAGTCTCTCATCGAGCGGCTCAAGGGCGGGACAGTCGAAGAAATCATCATCGCCACGAATCCGACCGCTGAGGGCGAAGCCACAGCCGTTTACCTTTCGAAATTATTGAAGCCGCTAGGCGTGCGCGTCACGCGCATTGGGGTCGGCATTCCTGTCGGGGCCGATCTGGAATATGCCGACGAGGTCACCATGCTCAAGGCACTCGAGGGCCGTCGCGACTTATAGACATTCCATACTCACTTTATCCACCACCAAAATTGCAGGCTTCAACCAGTGGCGAGAATTAAGTTGGCACCTTGGTCTCAGCATCCCCTCGGCGGAGCTTTCGCATGGCGTTCTAGTACGTATAGTCGGCTCTAGCCAACAGCCTCATTTGGGTATAGAGTCTGATTTTCCGCGGAGCTGTCCCCACCGCAAGGAGGTGCGCTATGCCCGGCTTGGCGCACTACATGTCACAGTACGATCACGAGCATTCTTCCGGCTGGAACAAGCTGCTCCATGGTGTTGGCATTCCCATGATTTTTTTGGGGATCATACTTCTCGTGTTCACGAAATGGATTTGGGGGGCGAGTTTCTTTGCCGGTGGCTGGATTTTCCTCTTTCTGGGTCACAAGATTGAGGGAAACCATCCCGCATTTTTTCAAGGGCCAATTTATTTGCTGGTGGGACCAATCTGGGTCGCGAAAGAAGCATGGGAGTTCCTCACTGGAACACATCGCACACCGACCTCGGAAGGTACCTCGCAAAGTACAACGACCAAGCAGTCGTAGACAGTCGGCGAGTTCCTACGATCTCCAGGAGCGGCGACGGTGTGGATGGATGAACACAGCGGCAATCTTGCCGACGAAACAACGGAAATGATGTCTGAAACGGTGGCACACCAAAACGAGGAATTGCGGAAGCGCCGCAGCACGCGGATAATGCAAGCGGTTCCGCTGGCGGTTACAGGTGTTGATGCGCTCGGACGCCCGTTCACGGAACGCACCTCAACGCTCATCATCAATTGCCACGGCTGCCGCTACCAATCGAAGCACTACGTTTTGAAAAATATGTGGGTCACTCTCGAAGTCCCACACCCCGAAGCCGGGCAGACTCCCAGAACTGTTCGCGGGAGAGTGGCTTGGATCCAGCGCCCACGCACCGTAAGACAACTTTTCCAGGTCGCCCTGGAGTTGGAAGTCCCCGGGAACACTTGGGGCATTGCCTTTCCGCCGCCGGATTGGTTTGCGCCCTCGGAAAGTGTGCGCGTTACGAGTGTTCACGAAGGCGAGCATGACGCTGCACACCGAGATTCGGAGAGCGCGGAGATTCATCTGCCCTTGACGGAACCGGAACCCGCCCAACCGTCCACACAGGACAATGTGCGTGTTTTCCCTGCTCCCGCGAGCGCCACTGACGCTTCACTCCAACTTGCACGCCACATGGCGCGGCTGGTGGCCGACGCCAAACAGCAGATTCAGGCCGCGGCCCGCGAGGTTGCAGCGCAAGCCGTCGCTGCCGAGAGCCGCGCGTCGATGGAGGAGTGGGAGCAAAAATTTTCGATCGCTCGCGAACAATTCGCCCAACAAGTTTCCCGATCGATCGAGAAAATCCAGGAAGAGTCCGAGACGCGCTCGCGCTCCGCTCAATCGGCCGCTGCGGAAGCATTACAAAGAGAGCTTCCGCGCTGGATTGCACCCCAGCTGGAAGAGCTTACGCGGCAATTGGCGCAGCAGATTTCCGATCGAGGCGCCGCGGAACGTACAGAACAGACGAAGCATCTTGCGAGTGCCGTGGAATCTCTGCACGCGCTTTCCCAGCTGGCGGAAGAGTCCGTCGCCCGGCTGCTCTCGCAAGCCGAACAATCAAAGGCACAAATCGCCGATCGCGCTGCTGAATCATTGCGCGAAGTCGACGACGTAGCGCGGCAGAACGAATTGGCCGTAAACGCAAGCCGCGAAGCCATGAGCAAGGCGGCGATTGAGATTCAAAGTCAGATTGCAGCGGCGCTTTCTTCGGCCCAATCTTCGTGGCAGAGCGAGCTTCATACGGAAGTCGAAGCCGCACAAGCGCGTTGGCAATCGACGCTCGAAAGTACGCTTGCATCTGCGCAGGAAAAAGCTTCAGCAGGCCTCGACGAACATGCTCATCGACTTTTCTCCCAAATGCAGGAAGAAGCCGGCCACCAGAGCGCCGCAGCTCGGGAATCCGTGAGCGGCGCGGCAACGGACGCCGAGCAGCGCATCGCTTCGTTGCGCAACTCATTGCAAGAGGCAACCGCGCGGCACTCTGCTGCAGTTCATGAATCCGCGGCGGCCGCGGGGGCAAGTCTGGCCGAGAGCGTGGGCAACCTCGTGTCGCAAGTGCAAGAAGAGGCCAGCCGGCACGCAACAGCAGCTCGAGAATCCATGAGCGTGACGGCGGCAGAAGCCGAGCAGCGCATGGCCGGGTTGCGCAACACTTCGCAAGAGCAATCGCAGCGCCTTGAAACCGCTTTGGGCCGTGCCGCCGAATCCAGCGAGCGACTCGAACACCTTTCTTCACGCATCGAAACCGCGCAGCGCCAGGCTCTGGCTGGCTTTGAGACTCAGATCGACGACGTCCTCAGTCTGCATCGCAACGAATTGCACCGGCAGTCCGAAACGCTTCTCGAAGAGCTCAACGCGCGCATCCGTACCACGTTTGAAGAAAACTGCCAACTCGCCATTTCGCGGTTTGACCAGCAGATCGAATCACTGGTCCAGCCCCACATCTCGAGAACCGAAGAAGCCATTCACCGCCTCGCCGGCGGCCGCTCCCTCCTCGATGCCGCCATGACGTTGCAGCAGGACCGCATTCGCGCTTCAGCGGATGAGGCCTTCGCGGAATCTCTAGCCCGCTTCCGCGAAAACCTCGGAGGAGTGGACGAGCTTCTGCAGGAAGCCGCCCAGACTGTCGCCGCGCGCAACTTGACGGACCTCGAATCCAAGGTTTCCGACCTGAAACATCAAACGGTCGATGACCTAATGAAATCCGCGGAGTGGTACGAGAAAAAGGCGCAAACCCAAATTCAGCACCTCACGGAAAAAACGGTCGACCAGGCCGAGAATCAGTTCCGGGAGAAGGCCGGCGAAGTTTCGAGCGTCTTCGCCAGCGAATTGGATCACTCCAGCCGCAGCTTCATCGGTCATACTCAGACGCAGATGGAAGAGGCCGTGCGCGACGCGTTTGAGCATGCGCGAGCACTTTTTGCTGAAGCCGCCGAGACCACAACGGCGGCCTTCACCGATGAAATCCAGCGGCAAGCTCGGCAAGAGCTCCAAGGATTTGGCGATGAAACACAACGGTCGTTGAGCGAGACGCGCCTGCAACTCGACGCCGCTCGCGCGGAGCTGACGCAGAAAGTCACGGCCGAACAGGAAGCCTTTTTGCGGCAATTCCATGCCGGGATGAGCAGCGCAATCGAAGGTGGAGTCGCGGACGCGAGCGCTAGAGTGAAAGCAGGCTTGGCACCGTTGCTCGAGTCCTGGAAGTCCACGGTCGAAGCGCATCGCACCGAAATGCGGGGCATCTACGCCCAATTGAGTAACCATGCTGCGGAGCAACACCGCAACCGCCTCGAAAACGTTTCGAACCAGTGGATGCTCGCCACCGTGGCCAGCCTGGACCACCAATCTCGCGAAGCAGTCGCCAGCATCGGCGCCAGAGCGGAGGAAAAACTACGCGAGACGTGCGCGCAAGTTTTTGCCGGAGTCGGCGACGCGCTTCAGGAACGCTTGCGGCAGATTGCAGCAAGCTTGACGCCGCCAGAGCCAGAGCCGCCGATCACGCGCTCGCAAACCGCGGGCGGCATCGACCGCTAAATCTTTCTCGCGAACATCGCCTGAATTCGCCCCTCGTCACCTACGCAAGTATAATAAGCGTGTCTGACCAACTATGGCTAATCGAGCCTATTTGCGCGTTTGGACGCGTGATTTCTCCGAAACCACCCTGATTGCCCAACTCGCGAGATTTCTCGCGACCGCTCCGCTGTCCGCCTCGGAAAGCGCATTCAAAGAACTGACTGTGCAACCGCTGGACGCCACCGAGATTCCCCTGGCCGAGTGGGACTTGAAGGATCTCGGCTATGGCGCGGCCGAAGTCGCAGCGCTTGCTGCCCAGCAGATCCACCCGGACAGCGCTTACATCGTCGCCGCAAAATGGGACCTCTGGAGCTTTGACGCCGGGAGCCTCAAGTGGATGCACAAGCCCGAACCGCTGCTTCTCACTTGCCACGGCCCCGAATACGACGGCGGCATCGCCTCATCCGAGGGACACTTCACCGCCGATCTCGGCTTCGAACACTTTTTTACAGGACATGCCGGCCTGCTCGCTCCCGGCGCCGCTTCGAATCCCTTCGAGTCCTCCGACCATCCGCTGGAACACACCTTTCGGCAGTGGATGTCCGTTCCCGGCAACCTGAAGGAATATCACGCAAAGACACGGGAGAACATCCAACTGTTATTCAGCTGGGTCGAGTCCATCGAGCGAGCTCTCCCGGTCGAGCGCAGCCAGCTGTGGTCCGAAGGAGAACAAAATTTTGAGGCGCGGCTGGACGCGATTCTGGCGCATCGTTAGCCGTGGCTTGCAGGGAACCTCCTTTCGGGGGGTCCTTCCACGAACGCCTGGCAGCGGTTAGAATCGTTGGATTGCACTTCTGTCTTGGGGGCGCAGAACGGCTCGGACGGAATGAAAGTGCTGGACACGCCAATCAAGGATGACAAGCCTGGCGTATAGTGGGCATCACGCGCACGGCGACAATTCTCTAATGGACGAATCGCAAAAAAACTTTGACTGTAGAGCGAGTGTGCCGGTCTTCCACGCGCCAATGAAGGCGAGAAACAGTGAGCGCCGTTCTGAATTTCGTCGATCCCTTACTCGGCGAACTTTTCTTTGCCTTGCGGCAAGCTCCCTCGCTATCACTGCTTTCCTGCTCCCTGGCTGCGGCGACGAGCCCGCACCAAAGCCCGTGGCAGAAACGCCGGCCAAACCTGCGGAACCCGCGGTGCCGGAAGAAATGCAGGCCGCCGCGCAGAATCTACTTGGAAAAGAAACCCAAGTTCTGATCTTTGGCGAGCTCGCAAAGAACGGAAAACAGCAGTTTCTCGCGGCGAATGTTGTTCCGAAAACGCCAAAGAATCAGTTGCCCGGAACCATCGTGACACGCGCCGTGATTGCCGAAAATACCGATGGCCAATGGTCGGAACTTCTCCGCTGCGATGAATATTTGAAAAATTCCAAAGGCTACCTCGCGCTGACCCCGCTGGCGCCCGTAGCCGGCTGGCGCGTGCAGTATGACCAGGACCCCGTCAAGGGCATTCAGTTGTACTTCACGGCTCTCAAGGGCACGGACGCCACGGATCCGCATGTTCTTCCCATCGGCATCGCCTGGAATCCCGCGACAAAACGCTACCAATCGCTCGACCGCACGTACGAACATTTCCTCCTGGAATCGCCATCCTTGTCCACCGCCAGGTCGGTGCTGCGATGAGCGCGGCCGCGGCAACCATCGGCGCCACCTCGGACGCCAAGAAACCGTCCAAATCTTCCTCCTGGAAAAATCTTGTCGGTCTCCTTCCCTACCTCAGCCGTTATCGCGGATCGCTCACTCTCGGAATGCTCGCTCTGGTAGTTTCGAGCATCGTTCAAAACGTAATCCCCCTCGCCACCGGCGTCCTTACCGACATCCTCGCCGGCAGCGCCCGTCCGTTTGAGAGCAGTGCCCAAGGCCACTTGCTGGCGGGCTCCTGGTTGAGCCGCACGATTCCCTACTACTCTCCCCACAGCCGCCACGCGCTGGGCATCTATTGCCTGCTCCTCATCGCTCTCGTGTCTTTGCGCGCCGTGCTTTCCTTCTGGACCCGCTGGGTGCTCATCGGCATTTCCCGCGACATCGAGTTTGACATCCGCGGCGGTTTGCTGAATCGCTTGCTGCTCATGGAGCCGGAATTCTACGTCCGCAATCGCACTGGCGAACTGATGTCTCGCGCCACGAATGACCTCAACGCAGTGCGCATGGTCCTGGGTCCGGGCATCATGTACAGCGGCCAAACCATTATCGGCATGGCCCTCGCGATCCTCGTCATGTCACAACTCTCGGGTTCCCTCACGCTCTGGATTCTCCTCCCCGTGCCGGTCGTTGCAGTGGTTGTCCAGCATTTCGGCAAGGTCATCCACGAACTGTACGAAAAAATCCAGGCGTCGCTTGCGACGCTCTCCGCGAAGGTGCAGGAAAATCTGGCGGGTGTCCGAGTCGTCCGTGCCTACGCACAGGAACAAGCCGAAATCCGCGGCTTTGACGAACCCAACCGCGAGTATGTCTCCCGAAACGTCAAGTTGATCCGCACTTGGAGCATGTTCATGCCTTCGCTCCAGGCTCTCATCGGTATCACTTTCTTGATCGTCTTGTGGCAAGGCGGCCATCTCGTTCTTTCCGGTCGAATTTCTCTCGGCGCTCTCATCGCTTTTTACAGCTATCTCGGCATCCTGGTCTGGCCCATGATCGCCCTGGGTTGGGTCACAAACATATTTCAGCGCGGCGCCGCGTCCATGGGCCGCCTGAACCACATTCTCATTGCGCAACCGCAAATCGACGACCGCGCCGCCACCGTCCCCGCTGAAATGAAGGTCGAAGGCGATATTGAGTTTCGCAATCTCAACTTTTCCTATCCGACGACGATGGCCGGAGGCAGCGCGAATGGCAGCGGAAATGGCAATCGTTCCGCCACGGACGGCGTTCTTCGCGACATCAACCTTCACATCCCCGCCGGTTCGACGCTCGCTATTGTCGGTCCCACCGGCAGCGGCAAAACCACTCTTGCCGCTCTTGTCGCACGCCTTTGGGAAGCGCCCGAGGGCGCCGTCCTTATCGATGGGCGCTCCATCCGCGAATGGCCGCTCGACACACTTCGCCGCGCCATCGGCTACGTCCCGCAGGACACCTATCTTTTCAGCGAAAGCGTCGGCGAAAATATCGCTTTCGGTTTGCCAAAATTTGATCTCGAGCGCGTGCGCGAAGCCGCCGAAGTCGCCAGCCTCGACGGCGACGTTCAGGAATTCCCCGCGAAGTACGACACCATGGTCGGCGAACGCGGCATCACGCTTTCCGGCGGACAGAAGCAGCGCACCGCCCTTGCTCGCGCCATTGTGCGAGACCCGCGCATCCTCATCCTCGACGACTCGCTCTCCAGCGTCGATACCCAGACCGAAGAGCGCATTCTCAGCCGACTGCGCGGCATCATGGGCGGGCGCACCACCATTCTGATCGCTCACCGCACCTCGACCGTTCGCGATGCCGATCAAATCGTCGTCTTGCGCGATGGCCGAATCACCGAGCGCGGCACCCACGACGAACTTCTCGCGCGCGGCGGTTATTACGCCGACCTTTATCAAAAGCAATTGCTGGAAGAAGAACTCGAACGGGCATGAGCAACATTCACGAAGAAGAGAAGCTCGGCAAAGCCTACGACGCGCGCCTCATGCGCCGCCTGATGCAGTATCTGCGCCCCTACAAGTGGCGCGTCGTCCTAGCACTGACCCTTGTCGCCGTCGTCACTCCGCTCGAGCTCGCCCCTCCCTGGCTCTTTTGGAAGGCCATCGACGGCTACTTTACTCCCGCTCTTAAACACCTAATTCCGGAGAGCCAGGCTTGGCGCGGCATCGAGTGGATCAGTCTCGCCTTCCTCGCCATCCTCATCTCCGATTTCCTTGCCCAATACGCGCAAATTCGCATCATGCAGCGCGTCGGCCAGCAAACTATGTACGACATGCGCAGCGAAATCTTTGCTTACATCCAGCGCCTGCCCATGAGCTACTTCGACCGCAATCCCGTGGGTCGCCTGGTCACGCGTGTCACGACGGACGTCGACGCCTTAAACGACCTTTTCGCCGCCGGCGTCGTCACGATGATCAACGATTTCTTTCTCCTCGTCGTCATGGCCGTTTTTCTTTTCACGGTGGACCATCGTCTCGCCTTCGATGCTTTCGCCGTCCTCCCCTTCATCTTCGTGGTCACCTATTTCTTCCGGAAGTTCGTGCGCGACGCCAACCGCCGCATCCGCACCGCCATCGCCCGCATCAACGCCTTCCTCCAGGAATATATTTCCGGCATGAGCGCGGTGCAATTGTTCAATCGCGAGCGCAAAGCGCGCATCGAATTCGAAAGTCGCAATCGCGACAACATGAAGGCTTGGTACGACGCCATCCTCGCCTTTGCGCTCTTTTATCCTGCCGTCGAATTTCTCAGTGTCGCAACCATCACGTTGATCTACTGGTCCGGAGGTAATCGCGTCCTCTCCAGCGGCCTCAGCCTCGGCGTGCTGACCGCCTTCACCATGTACGCCACCCGCTTTTTCCGCCCCATCCAGGACCTCAGCGAAAAATTCAACATCCTGCAATCCGCCATGGCCGCTTCGGAGCGCATCTTCAAATTGCTCGACGAGCCCATCACCATCGATTCCTCTGCCCAAGCCGTTCGCCTCGATTCTCCGCGCGGCGAAATCGAATTTCGCAATGTTTGGTTCAGCTACCGCGATGTCCCCGAACCCGCTGACCAAGACTGGGTCCTGCGCGATGTCTCTTTCCGCGTTGAGCCCGGCCAGACTCTCGCCATCGTCGGCCACACCGGCGCCGGCAAGACCACGCTGATCTCCCTGCTCCTCCGTTTCTACGACGTCCAGCGCGGCCAGATTCTCCTCGACGGAATTGACATCAAGACTCTCAACCTGCAGGATCTGCGCCGGCACTTCGGCATCGTATTGCAGGATTCCTTCCTTTTCACCGGAACTATTGAGTCGAACGTTCGCCTCGGCTCTCCCGGCATCGACCGCCTAACCGTCGAGCGCGCCGTCGACGAAATCGGCCTCGGCGATTTTGTCCGCACCCTCCCCGAAGGTGTCGACACGAGCGTCAACGAGCGCGGCTCCACTCTCTCCGTCGGCCAGCGCCAACTGATCTGCTTCGCCCGAGCCCTCGCCCACAACCCGCGCTTCCTCATCCTCGATGAAGCCACTTCCAGCGTGGACACCAAAACCGAGCTACAGATTCGCGAAGCCCTCGACCGTCTCCTTTCCGGACGCACCTCGTTGGTCATCGCTCATCGCCTCAGTACCATTCAATACGCTTCTCGCATCCTCGTCTTCCACAAAGGACGCCTTCGCGAGCAAGGCGCCCATCAGGAGCTCCTCGCCCAGCGCGGCATCTATTACCGTCTCTACCAGCTCCAGTACAAGGAGCAGGAACTCGGCCTGCCCGAAGACGGGCGCGACTCTGCCGGCAATCTCGCGGACCAACCTCGCGGACCGCTCCCCGCTCCTCAGCCCGCCACGGATTGAGCGCCGTCACCGCGCATGCCTCCGATTCCGCTCCTCATCTCCGCAGGCGAAGCTTCCGGGGATATGTACGCCGCCCGCCTCGCGACCGCGCTGCAAAAACGCATGGACGTCGTTCTCTTCGGCATGGGCGGTCCCCAGATGCGCGCCGCTGGCGTTGACGTCATCACCGATTACAAGGAAGTCTCAGTTGTCGGCATCACGGAAATTCTCAGTCACCTTCCCTCTCTTATCCGCGCCATGCGCCGTCTCGTCTCCGAAGCCCAGCGCCGCAAGCCGCCTTTCGCCATCCTCACCGACTTTCCCGGCTTTCATCTCCGCCTCGCGCGCAAGCTCCGTCCGCTTGGCGTCCGCAACATTTACTACATCTGCCCGCAATTCTGGGCCTGGCGGCCGTGGCGAGTGCGCATTGTGCGCCGGCGTTTCGCCCAAGCACTCTGCATTTTTCCGTTCGAAGAAGCCTTCTTCGGCAGCGCGGGCGTTCCCACGAAATTCATCGGCCATCCGCTCGTCGGCGCCGTGAATGCAACGCAAACCCGCGAAGACTTCTGCCGTCAGCAAAATCTCGATCCCTCCCAGCCGATTATCACGATCTTGCCCGGCAGCAGACACGCCGAGCTAGCCCAGCACATGCCCGTGATTCGCGAAGCTTGCGACCAAATCCAGCTGCAGCGCCCCGCGCAGTTTGTCGTGGCCGCAGCCGCTCACAGCAACCTGCACGACGTTCAAACGGGTTGGAACTCCGCCCTAAGCCTTCGCATCGTCGAAGGTCAGACCTATAACGCACTAGCCGCCGCCGACGCTGCCGTCGTTTCCAGCGGCACCGCCACCATCGAGGCCGCGCTTCTCGATGTCCCCATGGTCGTCGTCTATCGCGTAACTCCGCTCACAGCCCTGCTCGCCAAACCCCTCGTGCGCACGTCTTACTTCAGTATGGTGAACTTGATTGCCGAACGCCAAGTCGTTCCCGAGTTGATTCAAAAGGACTTCACTCCGAAGAGAGTCGCCGAAGAGATCCTCCGCCTCCTGAATGATCCGCGCGCCCGCGGGGCACTTCGAGCCGGCCTCGCCGAAGTCCGCGCGCGCCTGGGGCCTCCAGGGGCCGTTGATCGCGCCGCTGAGGCGATTGCCAGCCTTCTCGCAACCAGCCGTGGCAACGCTTAGCCCCGTGTCTGCTATCCTATATACGTAGAATGGTGTCGGTTCGCACCTCTGTGAAAGGTGCCCGCTGAAAGGTATTGGATGCCGCTCCGCCGAAAAATTCCAGCTAAGTCCGCCGTCTTGCTCCTCGTTGCGTTCGCCTGCGCCGCCGTTCCGCTCCGCGCCCAGGCTCCCCGGCCTGTCGGTTTTCTCGCGCAGCGCTACGACGTCTCCGCAACGCTCGACTCCACGCGCCAATCCATCAACGCCGTTGTCAAAATCGAGTTTAGAGCCTCGGAGGTTACCAGCAATCTCCGCGTCGAGTTGCATCCGAACCTGATCGTCAGTGACGTAAAAACAGCCGACGGCAAATCGGTGGGCTTTGGCCGCGATTCGATGAATCCACTATATGTTCTCATCACCCTTCCCACACCTGTGGCCGCGGGAGGGCAAGTCACATTGACGTTCACTTACGCCGGCTTGCTCGCCAACGAAGAGAACAGCCCGGTCCCCGGCGTCCGCGCTGCCGTCGTCGGCCACGATGACGCCTATCTCCTTCTTCCCTCGAGGTGGTTCCCTCTAACCAACTATCCCTCCAATCGCTATACCGCCACTTTTCGGCTGAATGTGCCGGATAGCTTTGCCGTGGCCGGTTCCGGAAAGAGTTCCGCGCCGACACCCATGGCAGGAAAAACTGCCGGAGAGGGCGGACGCCTGCTCTACACCTTCGACTGTCCGACGCCCGGCCCGCATGGCACTTTCGTCGCCGGAAATCTCCAGTTGAATCCCAAGCAGGCGGAAGGAATCGACGTAACGGTTTACGCCCCGCGCGCCGATTCCGCGAACGCCCAAGGTTTTGCGGACGACGTCGCTCGCGCGGTCACGGTTTTTTCCGACATGTTCGGCGGGCTGCAAGACCCCGCCTTTACCGTGATTCAATTGCCTGACGGCACAGTGCGCGATTTCGCCGCTCCCGGTGTCCTTTTGCTGAGCCGCCGCCTCTGGGAGCCGAAAACCGCCGAGCGCACCATCGCCCGCCTCGTCGCTTCCCAATGGTTTGGCGACTCCGTCCTTCCAGCCTCGCCAGGCGATGTTTGGGTTACTGACGGTCTGACCCGCTATTGCGAGGAAATCTACGCCGAGCAAAGCGCCGGTAAAGAGGCAGGTCTCCGCGCCGTCGATGAATTTGCAGTCGGCGCCTTGATGTATGAAGACGCCGCCCCCATCGCGCAGGCAGCTCGGCTAGCTCCATACTCGAGCGACTATCGCTCGGTCGTGCTCAATAAAGGCGCCATGGTCTTCCACATGCTCCGCGCCCTCATGGGCGATGTCGCCTTCAAGACGCTCCTCCATGATTTTGCAACGCAGTACGCGGGCAAGACCGCACGCATAGATGAATTCATTAATCTGGCGGACAAAGACGTCCAGGCAGCCGCCAAGCCCGGCGAGGTTGCCCCGAATCTCCGCGCCTTTTTCGCCCAGTGGCTCAATTCCACGGGCGTGCCCGACTTTACTCTCGATTACGTGACCTACCGCACTCCGAAGGGCTTTCGCGTCGTCGGCAAAATCAAACAACCCATCGATACTTTCAGCATGCCCGTCCAATTGCGTATAGATACAGAAGGCAACCCGGAGACGCAGTGGGTGGATGTTCTGGGCTTGGAATCACCATTTACGATCGAGACTTTCGGCCGGCCGAAACCGGGCGGCATCAAAATCGACCCGAATAACCTCGTTCTCAAAGGCAGTACTCCTCTTCGTGCTCGCGCTGCCATTGCCCGCGGAGAAGAGCTCGCCGAGCAGGGTCTCTATTACGACGCCATCAAACAGTATCAGAGAGCGCTGTCCATCCAGCCCGGCCGCCCGCTCGCCAATTTCCGCATGGGTGAAGCCTTCTTCTACCAAAAGAATTATCAGGCCTCCGCCAACGCCTTCCGTGAGTCTTTGCAAGCCGTTCCCGAGCCAACCGAAAAATGGACTGAATGCTGGGGCCACATCTATCTGGGCAAAGTCTTCGATCTGCTGGGCCAGCGCGAACGCGGCGTCAACGAATACAGCAAAGCCAAACAAACCAACGACGACACGGGGGGCTGCCAACTCGAATCCGAGCGCTGGCTCAAAAAAGCCTATTCCGAGGGCGGCATTTCGGCAGCAAACCCCGCCACCGGCGCCACACCCGCGTCCACGGCCCCTGTGCCGCCTCCGGCTGGCGATCGGCCCGTACTGAAAAAGCCCGGCCAGTAGAGCCCTCCAAAACTATCGCGTGACAGCGAGAATCCGCCTCCGTCCGAGTCTCATCACCGATGACAGGCAATTGACTCAAGGACCAAATCTTGACGGTGGCTCAGGTTCCGATCACGCGACTAACCGAGAGTTATCCCGCACGGCACGTCAAATTCCTAACTTCTGGAGAAGGCGCCTTATCTACGCCGGTCTCTTAGTGGCTGCTCTCCGCGCCTCTCCCAGATGAGTACGAACAAAGTCTTGTTATATTACTTGCTTGACAGGTATTTGGATTGCGTGATACCCACGGTGTTGCGTCCCCGCCAAGAGTAAGTGAAAGGTGTGTGTCCAATGAAGGAATTCGAGGTGCTGTCATTTAACAGGTTGTTTCGGCTGATTTTGCTTGGTTGCCTTGCGGTGGCGGCTGGCGCGGTGGGTGCTAGGGCGCAGGATGCCGATGCGGTTACGCCGGCGGATGTAGCTGACGCGCAGCTGAAGTTCACGCGGGTGAGCCCAAAGACAGCGGGCCAGACTGGAACCGACCAGGCCACGCTGCCAGGCGTTGCTGGGATCGACTCGCTGGTCAATTTTAGCGGCGCGTATTCCACGCCGGGGATAGGCCCGAACGGCAAGCCCCAGAGCGACTGGATCTTCAACACGGTGGGCAACGCGCCCTCCAAGGGAGGAACGACGACACTGAACGCGCCGATCGTGCCGGTCTCGCTGGACCTTCGCAACGCGGACGGCTCACCACGGTATGTGAGAGTGGTGAATGGCAAGCCGATTACCTGCGGAACTCCAGGCGAGCCGGGTTGCCGCCGGCTGTTTTTCGATCCGGCGCCGTTTATTCCGCTGGTGCTGGAATCCCCGGTTTTCTCGAATGCGAATTACACCAGCAGCGCCGCTCCCACACAATTTGCCGATGCCGTGGCGCGCGCTGAATATCAAGGCGCTCCAGCGGACTGGCACACGTTGCTGGCGCCTAGCGTGAAAACTGCGCGAACGATGGTGGTCAATCAGGACAAGACCTGCGGCACGGGGAACGGGAAGGGCGGGCATTGCAATTACAAATACGCGCTGAATCCCGACGGGAGCTGCTGTTTTTTTGTGCTGATTGATGTTTTTACTTTTGAAAATGGACTGTTTCCCTCGACCAGCACGTTTCCGCCGGACAGCAGTTCGCCAATGGGCGCAGCGGAAGCCTCCGGAGACATTACGACCAAGGATGTCTCGACATTTTTCTTTCCGCCCGCTTATCTGACGATACCCATCAAGAACGGCACGCTTTGCTGCATCGGGGGATTTCACTCGTTTGATTTCGAGACTGGGGATGCTAATAACGGAAAGCTGCCGCGGTTTTTTGTGATGAACTATTCCACATGGGATCAGCCCATATTCAGGGATCCCACGCTGTTGGATGTGACCGGGCTAAGCCATGAAATCTTGGAGACTTATAACGATCCGTTTGTGGCGTTTGACGGGGTACACGATGTGACGCCCTGGTGGTTGTCGCCCAACGGTAATTGCCAGAATGATCTGGAGGTGGGAGACGTCATCGAGGGATTGCCACATCAAGTATTCCCGATGATCATGCCGAATGGGTTCACCTATCATCCGCAGAATGAGGCGCTGTTGCAGTGGTTTGAATTCCAGTCGCCTTCCACGGCGATCAATGGGGCCTACAGTTATCCGGACATAACGACGCTGACGACATTGTCGGCGCCACAGAAGGCGGGATGCGCGCCATAGCCGCGGCCCCGTGAAAATTGGAGTGAACATAAGGACACCGATTTCGATCGGTGTCCTTTTTTGTTTGGCGAGCTACGCGCGCTGGACTTACGGAATGTAAATTCCACGCGCGAGCGCTTGACGGTTTAGAGGCGGAGTGTTTAGTTGGAATGCGCGTCCCGCCCACTGATCGAAAGGTGGCGCAATCGGACACCTTCGTTGCGGCTCGAAGATGAGAAGAAGGGCGGCGGGGATCGAATTGTTAATTAAATCCACTAAGTCCCGCGTTGTCACGGTGGTACCAACTTCCAACCAAATAAATTGGAGCCAAATGGAGCTAGGTTTGGCCAGTTCCCCGTAAAGTCAAGCGTCGGGAGCCAACCCTCGAAGCCGCGGCATTTGTCCGGTAACGCGTAGCGCCAAATCGTGACAAATTTCCTTCGCAATGCTCAGTCTGGACGACAAACGATGGCAAGAACTTGGCGGAGGGTGTTAACCCAAACCTTTACTCCCAAACGTCCTGCTGTGGGATGAGCCGCCGTGGAGTCCTTTGATGTAACCTTTCGAGCGTTCGCCCGTAACCTGTGTGGCAATCAAGAATGACGGACAT
>JBGPLB010000113.1:0-15870 GCA_041486245.1 Candidatus Acidiferrum sp. | reverse complement strand
GGCGCTGCTGCGTCCCGGACGATTCGACCGGCGCGTAGTGGTTGCGCGGCCGGATGTTAAGGGACGCGAAGAGATTCTTCGCGTGCATACACGGAAAGTGCCGCTGGCCGATGACGTCGAGTTGTCGATCATCGCGCGCGGCACGCCGGGCTTTTCCGGCGCGGATCTTGCGAACCTGGTGAACGAGGCGGCCCTATGGGCTGCGCGGCAGAACCGAAAGTTCGTGATGCAAGTCGACTTCGAGATGTCCAAAGACAAGGTGCTGATGGGCGTCGAGCGAAAGTCGATGATTCTTTCGGATGAAGAAAAAAAGAACACGGCTTATCACGAGGCGGGCCACGCTTTGGTGGCGGCGATGACGCCGGGAGCCGATCCGGTTCATAAAGTGACGATTATTCCGCGAGGGATGGCGCTCGGGCTGACAATGCAGTTGCCCGAAGACGATAAGCACACCTACACGCGAGAATATCTCGAAGCGATGCTGGCTGTGCTGATGGGCGGGCGCTCCGCGGAAGAGATTTTCCTGGGACACATTACCACCGGCGCGGGCAACGATATTGAGCGTGCAACCGACTTGGCGCGCAATATGGTTTGCGAATGGGGCATGAGCGAACTTGGGCCGCTGTCTTACGGAAAAAAAGATGAAGCCATCTTCCTGGGCCGCGAGATCACGCAGCACCGCGACTATTCAGAAGATACGGCGATTCAGATCGACAAGGAAGTGAAGCGGATCGTCAACGGCGGCTATGAGAATGCGAAGAGGCTGCTTTCGACGAACCGCGAGACGCTCGAACGAATCGCGCAGGCCTTGCTAGAGCGCGAAGTGATCGACGCCAACGAAGTGAAAATGCTGATGGAAGGCAAGCCGCTGCCGGAAAAACCGCGGACGCCGCCACCACAGGCACCGCCGGCGCCTAGCGCGGATCCGAAGGTGGTTCGGCCAGAGTTGCGGCCGGCGCCCGGATTTACGCGAGGAGAGAATCCGGCCAAGGCGTAGAGACTAGTTGTCGGTCGATTTTGAAATCTTACTAACGCTAAACAGGGGCACGATGTATCGTGCCCCTACTTTTTTGCAGCTGCTGACCATGACCAACAAAATGGCGTAGAATGCGGGTATGGGAAAGAAAGAACCGGATAATCTGCAGGTAACGTGCCCGTGCTGCCAGGCGAAGCTGGTGGTGGACGCGGTGTTTGGAGCGGTGCTCTCGCACGAGGCGCCGGTGAAAGCCGGACCCAACGTCGACCTGGAAAATGCGCACGGGATTCTTGCGGAGCAGCATCGGCAACGCGAAGACAAATTCGCCGACTCATTCTTTCAGGAAACGCATAAAGAAGATATTCTGGCCAAGAAATTCGAAGAAGCGATGAAGAAAGCCAAGGACGCGCCCGCCGGGAAGCCGCTTCGCGATTTTGATTTGGATTAGATTCTACGGAAATTTGTGGGACAGGCATTCTTGCCTGTCTTTTTTTGTCTCTGAAAGCAAGAAGACAGACAGGAATGTCTGTCCCACAGCACGGCGCTAAACTGCTGGCTTGTCCACCCCATGAAGACACGCAAGAAATTCCGGCTGAAACTTCCTTCTGGGATGCTGGTTCTTGGCGAGCGCACGCTCGTGATGGGCGTGCTGAACGTTACTCCAGACAGTTTCTCTGACGGCGGAAAATACGATCAGCCCGAGCCCGCGATTGAACATGCCCTTGCGATGGAACGTGCCGGCGCCGACATGATTGACGTTGGAGGCGAATCCACACGGCCCGGCTCCGGAGAAACCCGTGCGTCAGAGGAGTTGGATCGCATTCTTCCTGTTCTGGAGGGCCTGCGAGGACGGCTTAAGATTCCGGTATCGGTGGATACTCGCAGGTCCGCGGTTGCAGAGCTGGCCATCCGTGCCGGTGCGCAGATCATCAACGACGTTTCGGGATTGAAGAGCGACGCGCGGATTGCGGAAGTGGCGGCGAAATATGGCGTGCCGCTCGTACTGATGCACATGCGCGGCGAGCCTGGCACGATGCAGCGCGGGCCGTTCGCCCGAGACGTGATGCGCGACGTACTGCAAGGGCTGCGGGATTCCGTTCAGAACGCGCGCAAGGCTGGAGTTGCAAAAGCGCAAGTTATTTTGGATCCGGGGATTGGCTTCGGGAAGAGTTATGCGCAGAACTATGAGTTGCTGCGAAAGCTGCCGCAGCTTGCTGCGCTCGGCTACCCGCTGCTGGTGGGCACTTCGCGCAAAGGATTTCTCGGAGCGACGCTCGCGCGCGATGGGAAACCTGCTCCGCCCGAAGAACGGAAATGGGGCACGGCTGCAACCGTGACCGCGAGCATCCTTGGCGGCGCGCACATTGTTCGCGTGCATGACGTGGAGGAAATGGTGCAGGTGGCGCGCGTCGCTGATTGCGTTGTGAATCCGAGGCTGCTGAAACGCTAGCTTCAGCGGGCTCCGAATCTTTTTTCGGTCACGGTTTCAATTCGAGCACGTCCGTTGTTTCGCGGTCGATCGCCTGCTTGGTGTACCGCAACGGAAAATACTGCCCGTGGAGCCAGAACGGGAGCAGATCTTCGTAGCGTGGGCGGCCGGGCTGGCCGCTTTGTCCGGGAACGTTGACGCCGACGGCGTTGTCCCAATCGCTCAGGTCGAAAATTTCGCGGTAGCTTGCTCCGGCCAATTGGTCAAAGGAACTTCCCCCAAAATAGGTGGCGTCCACCGTGCTGCCATCGCCTGGGCGAGGAGAGGGGCCGCGATCGAAGAGCGCGGCAGCAGCCGGAGAGACGCCGCCAAGAGGATGGATGAACGAAACGCGATGAAGTTGTCCCCAGGCCCAGTTTTTGGGATCGGGCCCCAGCTTCGCCGCGAGTTTCTCTTCTCCCGTGCTTAGAGTTTGCAGAAGCAGGGCGTCGCGGGCGGCTTCGGGATTTTGGCCGAACACTTCGGCGCGAGGGTGAGACAGCTCTTGGACGGTTTTCTGCAGCGACAGTTTTCCAACGGCTCTTTGTGCTTCGCCGGGAACGATTAGCTTGGTGACGGCATCGCGCAGCTCAGCGACCCAGAATTCATAAAGCGTGGCGGCAGCCGAATCCGCGGCGATCGCGCAATCCCAATCAAGCAAGACCTTGGCGGTACTGCCGGGCGAACTCCCTGCGGCGCGCTTCAGCAGCCCTTGCAATTCTCGCGCGGGCAGAGAAACTACGTCGTTCTGCAGATTCTCCATATCTTCGAGGCTGAGCTTGTGCGTGCTTTTAGCGGCTGCGCTGAGCACTTCCGAAATGCGCAGAAATCTCTCCGGCGAGGCCCAGGAATACCCGACTGAGTAGGCATAATTTTCCGGGATCATTTTGTGATTGGCGGAGGCCACAAAACCGGATGCGGGATTGTAGCTGTGCGGCAGTTCAGCGTTGGGCACAAAGCCATTCCATTCGAATCCGCCGCTCTCCGGCACAGGCAAGAGGCCGGTCCAGTTTTTTCGCAGAGGGGCCAAGCCGGTGGAATGTTCGCCGATGTTGCCTTCGCGGTCGGCGTAAACAATATTTTCGGAAGGCACTTTCCACCGGGCCATGGCTCGCTCAAATTCCTGCCAGTTTTCCGCGCGGTCGAGCGAGAGCGAGCCGAGGTATCCGGCGGTGCCGGGCTCCGCGCCGACCCAGTGCAGCGCCAATGCGCGCTTCGCGTCTTGCCAGAGCACCGGGCCGTGGCGCGTGAAATTCAGCTTCACGGTGACCGGTGCGGCGCCACGCACACCAATCGTTTCTGTCTTGACCTCCATGCGCTCCCAGCCGTGTTCGGTTTTATATTCGTCTGTATTGGCGGGATTCAGCTGCGCGAGATAGAGATCCTGCTGGTCGAGGCCAAAAATGGTGAACCCCCAGGCGATATTTTCGTTGTGGCCAGCGGCGACGCCCGGGAGGCCGGGCTCTCCTGCGCCGATGACATTCCATCCGGGCGCAACGAGGTGCACGATGTAGCGCAGCGATGGTACGGCAATAACGCGGTGCGGATCATTCGCGAGCAGGGGCTTGCCGGCCGACGTGAGGGAGCCGGAGACGGTCCAGTTGTTGCTGCCCTGAACAGGCGTCTCTGGGAAATGGAGGGGCACGTCGCTGCCCACGAGATTTTCGAGCAGCCTGGGCGAGAGGCCACTGAAATTAATTCCTGGAGCAGGATCAAGCTTTACCGCAGGATCGAATTCGAAAAGCTCGGAAGCTCTTTCGGCTCCGAGGACGGCGACTAGTTGGGCGTGGAGCAATTCGCTGGCTCCGTTGCCGGTCATCGAGTAGGCAGCCAGGCGATTGAGGCAGTCCTCGGGCTTCCAGGCCTCGGGCTTGAATCCAGCGAGTTGGAACTCGAGCGGAAGACCGATGCCGCCGGGCTTTTGGATTTCATCGATGTAGGCGTTGATGCCGGAGGTGAAAGCTTCGAGGATTTGCTTCGTGTCGGGGGCATAGCTTTTGAACTCGGCGTCCATATCGCCGCGATACCGCAGCAGGCGGGCATTGACGTCGCGCTGGACGAAACTCGGTCCGAGGATTTCCGAAAGGCGGCCCTCGCCGGAGCGCTTCCAAAGCTCCATCTGGAAGAGGCGGTCTTGGGCGACTACGAAGCCTTGTGCGAAGAAAAGGTCGTGTTCGTTCTGCGCGTAAATGTGGGGAACTCCCCAGCGGTCGCGCTGAACCCGGACAGGTTGCTGAAGGCCGGGCGCTTTGAGCGTTCCGCGAATTACGGCTAAGGATGCTTTGGCACGGGCTTCCAGATTCGACGATGCTTTTTGGGCTGATGCTTGCGGAAATACCGAAGCCGCAAGCGCCAGAGTCACGGCCAGAAGGAAAATGGATTTTTTCATGGCAAATTCTCTCGACAGGATTGATTGTGCCGCAAGGTTTCTCACCAAAGCGCCGCGAGCTTATACTACTCCGCGCCAGGATGCACGGGCTTGCCGCCGGAAGAAAGCTGCGGCAACGCACTTCTGTCGCGGAGAGCAAATCGATGCGCTACGTAAAGACTTTCTTTGCTTCATTACTTCTTTGCTTCTTTACTGCGGTTTTTGGCTCAGCGCAACTGCCTCCAGCGAAGGATTCTCTGAGCCCCGCGCAATCGGCCCAGAGTCCGGCTGCCTGTTCCGCGACGGATGCTTCAAGTTGCGCGCAAGCGGCGGCAAAAATCTTGCCGCAAGTGATGGGCCCTTCACCGATGGAAGAGAATTTGCGGCGCTTGACGGATGAGATTGGCGGACGCGTAACCGGGTCGCCGCAAATGGCCAAAGCCGTCGAGTGGGCGGTCGCTGCGTTTCGCGCCGAAGGCGTGGAAGTTCACACGGAGAAATACACGTTGCCGGTGACGTGGAGCGAAGGAGACACTCGGCTCGAATTGCTGGGACCAGTGAATTATCCAGTGCGCCTAAAAGCGGAGGGCTGGTCGCCAGCGACACCAGCGGGCGGCATCGAAGCGAATCTGGTCGACGCCGGTTACGGAGCTGAAGAGGATTTTGGGCGCGTTGGTTCGGCTATCAAAGGCGCGATCCTGCTGGTTCATAGTGACATCGGTTCGACTTGGGCCGACCTCTTCAACGAATATTTGCGGCCGCCGGAAATCATTGGGAGGGCCGTGAAGGACGGCGCTTCCGCGATTCTGTGGATGGGCGCGCGCGAACGGCTGCTGCTTTACCGGCACACAAATACATTAACCGGAGAGATCGACAAAATTCCTCAGGCTATCGTCGCGCGAGAAGACGCGATGCGACTGGCGCGGGCAGCGGCCGCGTATGCGGGGAAAATACGCGTGCGATTCAGTATGCCTAACAAAATCGGCGGCCCCGTCGGGCAGGAAAATGTGGTGGGCGAAATTCGCGGGTACGAAAAGCCGGACGAGGTGGTGATTCTCGGCGCGCACCTCGATTCGTGGGAGCTGGGTACCGGCGCGCTGGATGACGGCTGCAACGCGGCGTTGGTCATCGAAGCGGCGCGGGCCATTAAGGCGACGGGGTTGTTGCCGCGCCGGACGATTCGCTTCGTGCTCTTCAGCGGCGAAGAGCAGGGCACCATCGGCTCTTATGAATACGTGAAGGCACATCGGGCGGAGATGGACAAAATCCGCGCGATGATCACATTTGATTCGGGGGATGGCCGTGTCACCGGCTATTCGCTGGGCGGGCGTCGCGACATCGAAGCGGGCGTTCGCGAGATTCTCAAGCCGCTCGAAACCTGGGGCGCGAACGATCACACCCCGGACGCATCGTTCGGTACCGACAACTTCGATTTCCTGCTGGAAGGCGTGCCGACTCTGGTGGCCAATCAAGAAGTGTCCAACTATCTGGTTAACTACCATGCTGCGTCGGACACGCTGGACAAAGTGGATATCCGCGAGCTAAAGCTCAACACGGCGCTCGCCGCGCTCACCGCCTGGGGCATCGCGGATCGCGTCGAGCCTCTCGGCAAGCGCCTGACGCGCGCCGAACTCGACGTCCTCGTGAAAGAAACCGGCCTCGACCAGCAAATGAAACTTCTGGGTTACTGGGACGCCTGGCAAGCCGGGACGCGCGGAAGAAAACCCTAAACCCGTGTTGTCCTCCGAGTCTAAAGACGTAGAGTGCCCTGGGAGATAGTCCATTCTTAGGCAGCACCGCACGTCTTCCGATTTGCTTCCCGGTATACTGGAAGTGTGCGTGAGTCGTCCATCGACGTGAAGGAATCCAAACCGGAGCAAATTCTGGCGCTGGACTATGGGCGCGCGAGGATCGGGCTGGCCATCGCCAGTGTGGAAGCTGCGCTGGCACAGCCGCTGGGGACGCTGGATCGCATCAACCGGAATGAAGACATGCGCCGGTTGCGCGAACTTGTGCGCGAGCACGGCGTGAAGCAAATCGTTGTAGGGCTGCCGCTGCGGCTCGATGGGACGCGAGGGGAGATGGCCGAAGAAGCGGCGCGGTTTGCTCGGCGCGTTCAGAAGCAGATTGGTTTGCCGGTCGAGATGGTGGACGAACGGCTGACGAGCTGGGAAGCGGAGCGATTGCTCGAGGAGCAGCAAGGCAGGACGATCCACGCCACCTCGAGCAAGAAACGCAGGCAGGAAAGCGCAAGGCCTGGAGTCGACGCCATGGCTGCGGCATTGATCTTGAAGGAATACCTCGACCGCATACAGACGACGCGGGAGTTATCCTGAAATACGCACTTCTCGGTTTCGCGAGGCTGAATTGAAGAAGGTTTTGTTACTCATCGTGCTGGTGGTGCTGATCGCGGCGGGAGCCGGCGCCTGGGTGTGGTATTGCGTAACGCATCCCTACCAGGGATTTGGGAGCGAGGGAGTGTTCGTGGCGGTGCCGCATGGCGCCTCGCGGCGCGGCGTGGCGCGGTTGCTTGAGCGCAATGGCGTGGTGCGCAGCGCCTTCGCATTCGAGATCTATGCGCGGCAGCATCCCAAACGCACGCTCGAGGCTGGCGAGTATTTCTTTGACAAGCCGCAAACGGGGCGTGACGTTTTCTGGAAGCTGGCCAAGGGCGAAGTCTACGAAATTTCCTTCACCGTTCGCGAAGGGGAGACTCTCTACGACATTGCCCACGACCTGGAAGCCGGCCACTTCATGGCTGCCGATGATTTCGTGAAGGCCGCGAGCGACCCCATGATGGTTCGCAACATTGATCCTCACGCGTTGACACTCGAGGGGTATCTGTTCCCTGCGACGTATCAATTGCCGCGCCATCCAGTCGCCGTGGAATTGACGGCAAAGATGGTCAAGAAATTCAAAGAGGAGTGGGCGCGGATTTCGCCACAGATGGCGGACAGTGATAAAACGCGGCTTGCCTCCGGCTACCCGATTGCCTCTATCGTGACGCTGGCTTCGCTAGTCGAGCGTGAGACCCCCAAGAAAGACGAGCGTCCTTTGGTCGCGGGAGTCTTTGAGAATCGCCTGCGCAAGGACATGATGCTGCAATGCGACCCGACCGTCATCTATGCTCTGGAACAGGAGGGGCGCTACAGTGGAACACTGTCCGGAGCCGACCTGCACGTGCATTCGCCCTACAACACGTATGAGCACACGGGTTTGCCGCCGGGACCCATCGGCAACCCTGGAGAAGCATCGCTAAGGGCGGCGCTACAACCGACGCACACGGACTATCTCTATTTTGTGGCTAACACGCAGGGCGGACATTTTTTCGGCGCAACACTGGCCGAACACAACCGGAATGTGACAAAGTACCGCCGTCTGCTGGCGGGACTCCCGGCCGAACCGCCGTCTCCGCCTCCGCAAAAGCAAAAAGAGAAGCAGACGCAAAAACAGACGCAGGCGCAGAAACAGACGCAAGCGCACAGCAAGAAGAAGGTCCACGCCAAACCGCGCAGAGGCAAAGCTTGATGACGGATTCGCAAAAATCGAAGAAGGACCTGATCCTCGAAACAGCAAGAGAGATCGGTGCTTCGAAATGGACACTGGCGGAGATCGATCAACTGCGCCGGCGCATCCTTGCGGAACACGGCGAAGCGGGAAAAACCAGCTCAGAGTATATCGGGGACGTTTTGAAAAGCGCGGGCTGGAAGGTATTGTTGACGCTTCAAGAAGAGGCCGAAGAGCAGTACGAGGAAGAGTTCGAGGACTTGCTGCACTTCAAGACCCTGGAAGACGCGGAAGTCAGCATCATGCGGCTGGATGAGCTGATGCGGAAGTTCCAGGCACACGGCGAACATGCCGCTGTGGAACGGGTCCTGGGGATAGCGCGACTCGGCAAACGCCGGGCCGAAATGATTTCGCGAAATCACAAAGTGGAGCCCCACAAGCGCGCGGAAAAAGTGGAGATCGCAGATTGGTTTCGCATCTGGCTCGAGACGCCGGACGCATTTTTCGACTGGCTGGACGTGCGAAAGCAGTCGCCCGATTTTCGAAGCAGATTTCCGCAAGCGGAGCCCCTGGAATGAGTCTTCCCCCCGGCGCGCCGCCGGACGCGCTCGACTTGCCTCCCTTTTCACTGGACGTGGAAACGCTGGACCTCGGTCCGGGTGTGAAAGCGGTGGGCCTCGAACTGGTCGAAGCGGAAAATCGCGAGCCGGTTCGCGGGAAACAGGCTGCCGAGATTTGGTCCGCGCTCTTCCCTGCCCTCGCGGGTGGCGAATTCTACGTGGTGGATTTCTTCAGCCACATCGATCGTGTTCGGGACTTTTGCAAAGCGCGAAAGATTGAGTTTCGCGAAGCCGGTGGGCGCTGTGTGGTCTTGCCGCAGCCGCGACAAGCTCAGCTGTTCCAGCTTTTCGAGCGCTTCGAAGGCGAAACCTTTGGAATGCGCGCGGGAGCGGCTGCGCAAAATCCCGATGGTGCTCTCGAGGGCGATCTATCGAAACGTGGCGTGGACGCCTACCAGCCGGCTTACGAGCGCTACTTTTTTTGCGCCATATGCGAACCAGAAGACGGCTGGGTTACGGTGCTTAGCGCGACGCTCTGGGCCAGTGAGGCGATACGTCGCGTACGTCCCGCGGTCCAGCCTTTCGACATCTACATCGCCCGCCCCCACTGAACTCCTCAACTTGCAACGCGATCCTTCGCTGCACGTTTTATGCCCCGGGTGGATGGCGTTCGAGCCCGGTGATTCTTTCAGAGCGGACGATGATTCGCCCAGAACTCCATCTCTCGGCTCCCACAACCCGTCCGTCGTGATCGAGACGGTTCCTCCCAGGTGATACAAAGCGCAGTGGGCGGTGATCCAGCGCACATCTAGGCTGCTATTAAAGCACTATGGTGACGGGTGCTTAGTAGAAGAAAACAGGGCCATGAAGAAGAGGAGAATTTCGAAACTGCTGAAGCAAGGCGCGTTCCTGGGAGCGGCCATCTTCTTGGCTGCCCAGATCTATGCGTTCCGCGAATTGGTCTTCCTCGGAATCCTATTCTCGATTGCATTTTGGCTGGTAGCTGGGATGGCCTGCGTGGGACTTCTGATCTTCGAAGGAGTGCACACGACGCTCGCGCGGATTGGATCCAATACCGCGTTCGAAAAAGTTCGTATCGAACCCTCAATCGCCTCGGTGCAAACGGTGCCCATCGCGGGAGTGAAGCGAGTTGTACAATGAGCGACGAACATGCAATCCATTTCTATGAGAGTTTGGATGACCTGCCGCCGCTCTTCTTTTAGGTCTGCATAAGTTGAACTAACGAACACTTGGTATCGATTGTCCATCGTTTTTTCACTTGCTCACGGGATGCCCAGTTCAAACCGACAGTCTGTCGCGCCGGAAGGTGATCCCCGTCACAGCAAGAAGCAATGGAAATCACCGTGGGTACGACTCCTCGAGGATAAACTGCGCGCAAATACAAGACGCACTAGCGCCAGTTACAGAATTCAGGAAGCAGGTTTTCAGAGAGGTGCTAAACATGATTCGCGAACAACAAACTACGGGAGACAAGGGAACAACAGGTGTCGTCAAGGGTGTTCCAACGCGTAAGGTCTCTCTCGACAAAATCTTGGTGGCAACGGATTTTTCGCCAGCGTCGGACCGGGCTCTCGAGTATGCGCTCTCGCTAGCGCGGCATTACGGATCGCATCTGTACGTGACGCACGTCATCATGCTTGATGACTATCCTCTGATTGCTCCAGACCTCGCCGTTGCGAGAGAGGATAAATCCCGGCGAGAAGCTAAGCACGTTATGGCAAAACTTGTGGGATCGGGGCGCTTCCTGGGGGTTTCTCACGACGTTCTGATCGAAGAAGGGGCGCTCTGGCTCGCTATTCACAATCTCATCGAGAGATACGGCGTTCAACTTGTTGTAGCCGGAACACAAGGAATGGGAAGCGTAAAAAAGGTTTTGCTCGGTTCGAACGCAGAGCAGATGTTCAGGCAATCGAGCATCCCTATGTTGACAGTCGGACCAGGTGTGCCTTCAGAACCGCTCTACGAAGCGGAATTCAAACATATTCTGTTTGCTACGGATTTCGGACCGGGGGCGGAAAAAGAAGCTGCGTTTGCTCTGTCTTTGGCCAAGGAACACAGGTCCAAGCTCACTGTGCTGCATGTCTTGACCAGAACCGAAGAGGCGAAAGGCATCGATGAAGATTTTAACCTGCGACAGATGAAAGAACTCGTGCCCGATACACATGGAGAGCACTGCCTGGTCGATTACAGAGTGGTGTTTGGTAAGCCACTTGAGGAAATTCTGCGAGCGAGGCAGGAGACACAGGCAGACCTAATCGTGATGGGGGCTAAGAAGCGGATGAGCATGGCGGGACATGTACCGCACACTACCGCATTCGATGTAGTGACCACGGCGCCGTGTCCTGTGCTTACTGTCAGATCGTGACGGCGTGGAGATGGGGCTGATGCCTGGTTAACGCTGCCAGCTCAACCGGTCAAGTCGAATCACGCCAAAACCACATATCTGCCGGTCCGGCTATACGTCCACTGATGCTTCAGTCAGGGTCCTCGCAATGCTTCTTGTCCAACGTGGTGTCAGCACAGTTTGCGCAGCATTTATTTGGTCCTCCTTACGGCGCACGTGTCACAAAGCGGACAGACTTAGACCGGCGAATAAGTCATTCTTAGGAGCGCCAAATGGAGTGCTCCGGGCAATTCGCATGCGCCAATCGGCCGGAAATCCCAAATGAGTCAAGAATTGGTCTAATCAAATGTCGTTTTATCGCTTACTCCAACTTACTGCCAACCGGTTTCGATTGCTCGCCCCAGCTTTCTATGTCTTAGTCCTGGCCGGTTGCGTAGGACAAGCGGCCATGACCCCTCCTCCGCCCGCTCCGAGCGTGCGCTTTGGCCACGTCTTCATTGTCGTCGAGGAAAACGCCAATTTCGGTGACGTCATCGCTAACCCCGCGTTGCCCTATTTGAACGGCCTTGCCAATCAGTACGGCCTCGCGGCGAATTACTTCGCAAACGCGCATCCCTCCATCCCAAATTACTTCAAGCTGACCACCGGGCAGATTCTTACGCTGATCGACGCCTCCACGCCGAGGGACTTCCCCGTCTCCTCAGAGAATGTCGTACGCGACCTCCTCGCCGCGGGCAAGTCCTGGAAGTCGTACGCTGAAGATATTCCGTCGGTCGGCTACACGGGCGGCGATACCGGCCGTTACGCCGTGCGCCACAACCCGCTGGCCTATTTCACCGACGTGCAAAACGATGCCGCGCAACTGCAAAACCTCGTTCCTTTTAGCCAATTCGCTCTGGATCGGAACGCCGCCAAGCTACCCGATTTTTCTTTCATTGTCCCGAATCTATGTAATGACGCGCACGACTGCTCGCTCGGTACAGCCGATACCTGGCTCAAGACCAACATCGACCCGCTCCTACAAAGCGGACAGTTCCAGAAGGACGGCCTGCTCATAATTGTGTTCGACGAAGCCGATACCCTCGACTTCACATCCGGCGGCGGCCACGTAGCGGCCGTCATCGTCAGCCCGCTGGCCAAGCGTGCCTATAAATCCATAGCTTTCTATCAACATCAGAGCGTGCTTCGCCTTGTGCTCGAAGGCCTCGGCGTGACTAAGCTGCCCGGAGATGCCGCCACGGCACCAGCCATGTGGGAGTTTTTCAATACACCGTAGAGCAGCGTCTCCATCGGGCACAAATCCCGATAAAGCGCAAACAGGCCATGTGCCTCCATGAAGGCGGTTTCGCGACAAGCAGACGATCTGCTGCGTCAGTGTACACAACGAGACAGACACGAATCCTCCCCGCGTCTAGCATGCTGTTGAAGTGCTCCCATGCAACCTCAAGCGCAGAAAAAAGTCGCCCGAGCATATAGAATCGAGGGATCGATCGTTCTGTATTGCTCGGCAGCGAAAAGTCAATTCAAAACGGAAAAATCGCGCCTCCTTGGGGAGCCGTGGTCGAGCATGGTCTTCGGGGTCCCGCTCTTTCTACGGACTCTGCTTCGTCTTGTCTTTGTCTGTCGGCATCGGCATAAAGGTCCTCCGATAACACTACGCGAGGCAATCCCATCCAACCTGCTTGGATACCAAGCTGTCTATAACCGGGGGACCTACATCACTTGCCTGGATTGCGGTCAAAAATTCGCCTACAACCACAAGACCAGCCGACTCGTAGATTTCTGGGGCGTTCGTAATGCAGAAGCACTGGCAGGAATTCGTCGGAGTGTTGATGGATTCTTTTCGTCTCTTCGAGGCCTCGCTACGAGGCTCGGCAGGCTGAAGGTGAGGACTCCGATCAGTGAGCACGTCAGGTCGGTGCCCCGCCTCGGAGTTTTGACGAAGGGCCAATAGACTAAGCCTCTGCGCTCGTTCAAAAAATTTTGATCGCATGGCGCAGCGGTGTTACCATCGTAATGCCCGCCCTCAAAGAGGCCATTCATCTCGAAATCCTCACTGTTTTGAACGCAAGAGAATGCGCAAAGGAGATTCCATGAAAACAAGGCTCTGCTTTTTGACTTTCGCAGTACTGTTCGCAGCCATCGCGGTGTGCGTCGCCGCCGAAGATGTGAACATGGGCACTTGGAAACTGGACGAGGCCAAGTCTAAAATAGCCGCCGGAGCCCCCAAAAATACGACTGTAGTCTACGAAGCGGCGGGCGACAGCGTAAAAGTTACGGTGGACGGCGTCGACGCCGACGGCAAACCCTCCCACAATGAATGGACGGGCAAGTTCGACGGCAAAGACTACCCCGTGACGGGTGATTCGACTACCGACACTCGGTCCTACAAGAGGATCAACGATCACACCCTTGCACTGACCAATACAAAGGACGGCAAGGTTACGACCACAGGTCGAATCACCGTTTCGGCTGACGGTAAGACCCGCACTGTTACTACCAGCGGCAAAGATGCCAACGGCAAAAAGATTGACAGCACCGCGGTCTATAACAAGCAGTAGCCGGAAGAGACACTAACTTTCGATGGGCCGCGTCTTCCCGCGGCCCTTTTTTATCCGGCTGATGCTCAAAGGATGGTTAACCGGAGCTGTGCAACCCAGACGTCCGAGAATCCTACAAACCTGCAGTCGGCGCCGCGTCTGGAGCGGATTGTCCTGTGTGCCACTCTTCTGAAATCTCGCTGGGGCCCGCTTTGGTGCCAAGTTCGTTGTGCCCAGTGAAGCAGGCGCGTACGATTCGCTAGCTAGAGGTCCAAACCGGAAATTCGGGCTAATTCTTTTTGTCTGGGGTAGTTTTTTCGACCACGACCGCGCCACCCTTCATGACCCAGCGGACTTTGTTGATAATCACGTTGACATCGGTCAACGGGTCTCCTTCCACGGCCACGATGTCGGCAAAATAGCCGGGCGCAATGGCGCCAAGCTCTTTGTCCTTGCCGAGGAGGGCAGCGGCGTTGGTGGTAGCGGTGGAGAGCGCTTGTTCGGGCGTCATGCCTAGCTTCACAAACCAGCCGAGTTCACGTGTGTTCTCGCCGCACATGGTAAAGAGCGCATCCGAGCCCATCGCAAAACGCACTCCAGCTTTGAAGGCACGGCGGGCAGTCTCAAAATTACGGTGGATATAGTCGTTCAGTCCGTCGGCGATCAGCTTTTCATTTTCCCATCCTAAACTGGCGATGTGCTCGGCGTACCAGCGGTTGTGATCGATCGTGGGAACGTAAAAGGTGCCCAGGCGGACCATGCCGGCGATGGTCTCGTCGTCCACACCAGTGGCGTGCTCGATGGAATCGGCCCCCGCGCGGACCGCATCGCGAGCGCCGTCAGGGCCGTAACTATGTACGGCGAGGCGTTTGCCATACTTGTGCGCCAGGTCAGCCGCCGCTTTAATTTCCTCGTAAGTGTAGGTCTGGAATCCCGTGACGTCTTTGTCGGTGCCGGTGGAAGCATACATTTTGATCACGTCCACTCCGGCGGCCACTTCTTCGCGAATCACGCGCATCACCTCGGGCAGATTATCGGCGCGACCATCCGGGGGAGTTGTGTAGCCTGGCCGTGGCGGCGCGTTGGCGACGTAGATTCCGTAGCCTGCCACGAACATCCGCGGTCCGATCATGCTGCCCCGATTGATCAGGTCGCGCATAGCGATATCGTTCCAGTCACTCGACCCTAGGTCGCGAACGGTTGTGACGCCCGCTTCGAGAGTGCGGCGTGCGTTTTCCTGCGCCAGGAAAACAGCCACAGCGGGAAGGCGGGTGCCGCCGAGTTGCTCGAAGGGATGAACGCTAGAAGTCTGATCCCAGTAGAAGGTGATATGGGTATGGACGTCGATGAGGCCTGGTATGGCGGTGTAGCGGCGAAGATCAATCACTTCTGCACCGACGGGAATTTTTGCGGCGTCGGTGATGATATCAAAAATGCGGTCACCGCGGACAAGCACGATGGCGTCCGTCCAGACTTTTCCTTTGCCATCCACGAGCTTTCCAAAACGCAGAGCCTTTGCGGGGCCCCCTGTTTCACCCGCGTAAGCCGATTGGGCGCCGGAAACGAATAGGAATGCGCACCATAGCCAGACAATCAATCGCCGCATATTTACCTCGCTAGAAGTTTTCGAAATTTACCACCAACAATTGAGGGTTCACACCTTCTGATCCGTGTAGGGCAAAAGCGATATTGAACATTATCTAGCCGAATCGCGGATTGCCGCCTGAAAGTTTTCATCGAAATGCGAGTCGTTATTTCCGCCACTGGTTTATTCACCCTGCGGCGGAGAATTCTACACCGTCTCGCGAATCAAAGTGGCGCGCAACTTACTCTCTGCAGTCAATAGGATTCAATTGGACTTATTACGAGCTTTTTGGACGAACGGCGTATTGATACGCCAGAAGTCGGGCAAGGCGGTTATCGGACAAGTGCCGATCAACGGTTCCACTTGATTGCATAACAATGTCGGCTCCTCGACCCCGAGTAGACTTTGGTTGACGACCAAGGCTCGGGAGAAAGGAGCCGAACATGATGATTATAGGCGTAGATTACCACCCGAGCTTTCAGCAAATTGCATTTTTTGTAG
>JBGPLB010000112.1:0-16004 GCA_041486245.1 Candidatus Acidiferrum sp. | reverse complement strand
TGCTGAAGCCACGGAGAGTGCCTTCCTTGTCGCGAACGATGACCACAGGTTCGCAGATGACGTCCGCGGTGAAAAACGTTTCGGGATCGGCGATGGTACGCTTTGCGCCGTTCAATTCGCCGCACGGAGTGTCGAGCGTGCCGACGAGTTGCCAGGTGCGGCGGAAGATCCGGGCTTTTTCCGTGTCGAGTATGGTGGGATCTGTATAGAACTTCGAGGCGAGCGTGTGCGCGCATTCGATTTGTTCGTGGATGTCGGGGCGGAGGGGCATGGGGGAAGTTTACAGTCGAAAGTGGAAAGTGGAAAGTTCAGTGGAAAGCGGCAAGTGGCGAGAAGAGAAAAGTAGGAAGAATAAGACCTGCCTTCAAAATAGGATTGTCGGTACCACGAGTTCGAAATTCTAAAACAAGACGATCTAGAACTTGCGGGTTTCCTGGCGGGACCACCGCTCGACCACGATTTTGGATTCGGTGAAGAATTCGACGGCGTCGCGGCCTTGCCCGTGGAGAATGCCGAAGAAACTTTCTTTCCAGCCGCTGAAAGGGAAATACGCCATGGGCGCCGCGACGCCAATGTTGATGCCAATGTTTCCCGCGGGAGCTTCGTAGCGGAATTTGCGGGCGGCCGAGCCGCTGGTGGTGAAAAGAGAGGCCTGGTTGCCGTACGGGCTGCGCCGGAGGAAGGCCATGGCTTCGTCGATGGAGTTGGCGTGGACGAGGCTGAGGACAGGGCCGAAGATTTCTGTATTTACCAGCGAGCTGGACGACGGAAGGCCATTGAGGACCGTGGGAGCGACGAAATTGCCGGACTCGTGATTGGGAATTTTGGTTTTGCGGCCGTCGAGGATGGCTTTCGCGCCTTCGCCGACGCCGGCCGTGATTAAAGATTCGATGCGCAGTCTGCTGTCGGGGGAGATGACCGGGCCCATTTGGACGCCAGCGTCGAGGCCGTTGCCTACTTTGATGTTCGATGCGGCGTGGGCGATGGAGTCACGAAAGGTTTTTTGGGCTTCGCCGATGGTGACGGCGACGCTCACGGCCAGGCAGCGCTGGCCGGCGCAGCCGAAGGCGCTATCGCTGATGATTTGCGTGGCGAGCTCCATGTCCGCATCGGGAAGAACGATGACGTGATTCTTTGCGCCGCCCTGGCATTGCATGCGTTTCCCTGCGGCTGCGGAGCGCGTGTAGACATGCTTGGCGACAGGAGTGGAGCCCACGAAACTAACGGCGCGGACCTGCGGATGATCGCAGAGCGCGTTGACGACATCCTTGCCGCCATTGACGAGATTGACCACACCTTTGGGGAGGCCGGTTTTTTCCAGGAGCTCAATGGCGCGGCAGAGGCTGAGCGGGACGCGCTCCGAGGGCTTGATGATGAAAGTATTGCCGCAGGCGATGGCGTAAGGGAGGAACCAGTAGGCGATCATCGCGGGGAAATTGAAGGGAACGATGGCGGCGACAACACCGAGTGGCTGGCGGATTTGCATTTCATCCACGCCGGGAGTCACGTCCTCAAGGTTGTAGCCCTGCATCATCATGGGAATGCCGCACGCGACTTCGACGTTTTCGATACCGCGGCGGAGTTCGGCTTTGGCTTCTGCGAAAGTTTTCCCATTTTCGACAGTGATGAGGCGGGAGAGTTCGTCGATGTGTTCTTCGAGAAGATTTTTGAGCTTGAACAGATATTGAACACGTTCGCCGGGCGGAGTGCGGCGCCACGCGGGAAAAGCGTCGGCGGCAGCCTGGACGGCACCATCGACGTCAGCAGCAGTCGACATGGGTGTGCGAGCGATGAGTTCGCCGGTGGCGGGATTGCTGACGTCGTAATAGTCCTTGGAGGAGGAACGGCGCCAGCCGCCGTTGATGTAGTTTTGGAGCTCGGTGACTTGCGTGGTTACGGCACTGCTCATGACTTGCTCCTTGGCGCTTGTAATGAAAAGAGGTTGAATACCGCGTCAGCTATCAAGAATTTTCGCGTCTAGCTAGTTTACCAAAAAAATGTGGGGCTGAGGGCCGAACACAAAGTGCGCCGCGTGAGTAAAGACCTCATGCAGGGACTGGTTCGCGGCGTTTCAACCTGGGGAGATCTTTGATAAATTTTCCGGCTTTTTCCTGGGCCAGGCGGAGGTCATGGAGGCTCTGGAGGTTGAGCCAAAACTGTGCGCTTGTCCCAAAAAAATGGGCGAGACGCAGAGCGGTGTCACCTGTAATTGATCGCGTACCATTTAAGATTTGCGTGACGCGGTTGGTCGGCACGGCTAGCTTTCGTGCAAGCTCAGACGCACTCATACCGAGCGCATCCAGTTCTTCCGCTAAGTGTTCACCCGGATGAATAACAATGACTGTCATCGTGGTTCTCCTAGTGATAGTCAACAATTTCGACGTGCATTGGGCCAGACGATTGGCTGGGCCACTCGAAACAAATCCGCCATTGATCGTTAATACGAATGCTGTACTGATCCTTGCGACCTCCCAGCAACGCTTCAAAACGATTGCCTGGTAGTGCCGCAAGGTCTCTCAAGGATATAGCCGAATCCAGACGATCGAGTTTTAGGCGTGCGGAGCGTTCAAACCCCGAGAATGACTTGACCCGTTTGCCGGCGGCGAAGTCTTGAGTCCTCTTGCCCCGAAAGCTGACGATCACTTTCTAAGGATGGCAAAATATACGAGTTACGTCAAGCGTAACGAAATAACAAACCTAGAGTAACGAATGTTTTTTTGAGGGAGGACCCTGATAGGTGCAGTACGCGAGCCAGGTGATCGTTGCCAACATGCCCAGCCAGCCGAGGGCGCGCATGGTGTGGCCGATTTGTTGATCCCGTGCGAGCATTCCCCACCGGCCGAAAATAATCGACCAATCGCCTTCGTCCGAGCCGACGAGAGGCAGTGCGGCCGTCCGGGCGTCAGCCATGTACGTGCCGATATACAGAAAATTCTCGAAGAACCAGAAGCTGCAGAAGGCTACTGCGGTTGTTTCGCGCTTCCACCAGAAATAAGCGGCGCACAAGAGCGGTACCAGGAGTTCGCCAAGCGTGCCGCCGAGAATCATGATGGTGTAGCCGAACCAACTGAAGAAAAAGTGGCCCCCTTCGTGAATGATCAAATTAACGTAGTCTATGAAGAGAAAACCGGCGCGATCGGCGGCTGCGTATAGCAGGAAGAGGAGATAGAAAATAATCCAAGCGATACCGGCGACGCGAGAGACAGGTTTCAACTCGGGGAAATCGTCATTAAAGAATGACATATGAAGAGACTAACGCGGAAGCGATGCGAGAGCTTCATAAGCGGCGCCGAGGAGCGGGGCGGATTCGTTGAGTACGACGGAAACCGGAATGTTGCTCAAGAGGCCTTCAAATCTCCACTTGTCGCGGAAGGCTGCAAAGAATGTGCCGTCCTTGATCTTCTCGATGATTTTGACGGCGATGCCGCCGGCCACGTAAACGCCGCCAAGCGCGAGAACTTTAAGAGCAAGATTCCCCGCTTCAGAGCCATAGATCGCGGTCCATAGGTCCAAAGTGTTGGCGCAGACTGGGCACTCTTTGGAAAGTCCGAGCCTGGTAATCTCCGGAGCCGGATCCATGCCGGGGTCCTCGAAAGAATGATGGATTACATTGGGAGCAAGGAACTCATGAAGGGTGCGGAACCCGCGGCCGGAGAGGATGAGCTCCCAACTGACTTGCGGATAGCGGCGGCGCATGAATCGCAAAAGCTCAATCTGCTGCTCCGTGTGCGGCGCGAAATCAGAATGCCCGCCTTCGGAAGGCACAACGCGGTAGCGGGCGCCATCCCAAACAAGTATGGACTGGCCCAAGCCGGTCCCGGCGGCAAGAAGCGCGCGCGTTCCGCCGTGCTCCGGTTTGCCGGGATTTAGCACACAGAACTCTTCCGGCGCGAGATGCTCAATGCTGTGCCCGGTGGCCCCCAGATCATTCATTAGAATCACATCCGCGAGCTTCAGCTCCCTCGCCAAAATCGCCGCATCCACGGTCCACGGAAGGTTCGTGGCGCGAACGCTGTTGTTAATGACCGGGCCAGCGACTCCAAAGCCCGCAGCGCGGATGCGATCCGTCGTGAGGTGAGGAGCAGCCTGCAGAGAAAATTCGCGAACGATCAGATCAAATTGCGCAAAATCCTTGCTGGCAAACCGCTGCTTGAAGACGGCGGTTAGCTTGCCGTCTTTTTCGCAGAAAAGCGCAAGATTACACTTCGTGCCGCCAACGTCGCCCGCAAGAATCACCTTTTCCCCCCGTCCCGACGCCCTTCGCCATCGCTACCCGGGTAAAGAATCATGGGTTGTACCACTGCTTGCCGTCACGACGGAGCAAGAGATCCGCTTCGCGCGGGCCCCAGCTTCCCGCGGAGTACTCCGGCACTTTCGCGCTTCTCGCGGCGCCCCAGACATCGAGAATGGGGTCGACGAGCGCCCAAGCGGCTTCTACGTTGTCGCCGCGGTCGAAGAGCGTGGCATCGCCGCGGAGGCAATCGTTCACCAGGGTGGCATACGCGCTGCGCGAAGCCTCGCCGAAACCCTCCTTGTAGCTGAAGTTCATGTTTACATTGCCGATGCGCATCTCGGTTCCCGGGCGCTTGGCTCCAAAGGAGACCGAGATTCCCTCTTCAGGCTGGATGTTGAGGACAAGACGATTCGGTTCAATTTCACGATCGCGGAAAACGATGTGGGGGGCGCACCGGAATTGGATGACGATTTCCGTGCTGCGCTTGGCCAGGCGCTTGCCGGTGCGCAGATAAAAGGGGACGCCCGCCCATCGCCAATTGTCGATCAACAAACGAGCCGCTACAAAAGTTTCCGTTCGAGAAGCCTGGCTGACTCCTGGTTCCTCGCGATAGCCCTGCAGGCGCTTGCCATCCAGCTGGCCGGGGGCGTACTGGCCGCGGACTACAGACTGCGCGACCATCTCCAGATTAAACGGGCGGATGGACTGCAAGACCTTAAGCTTTTCGTTTTGCACGGAAGTGGCGTCAAAAAAAGCCGGCGGCTCGACGGCGACCAGCGAAGTGAGCTGCAGCACGTGGCTCTGGATCATGTCGCGCAGCGCGCCCGTGGTTTCGTAGAAGCCGCCGCGCCGTTCGACTCCCAGTGTTTCCGCTGCGGTGATTTGCACGCAGTCGACGTAGTTGCGGTTCCAAAGCGGCTCGAAGATCCCGTTGCTGAAGCGCAGGACGAGCAGATTCTGGACGGTGTCTTTGCCAAGATAGTGATCGATGCGGTAGACCTGCTGTTCTTCGAAGACCTTGAGAACGATTTTGTTGAGTTCCTTGGCGGTGACCAGATCGCGGCCGAAAGGCTTTTCAATAATGATGCGTACCCACGTGTTCGCAGCGGTTGGGCGCGAGAGGCCGGCGCGCCCGAGCTGCTCGACAATGTGAGGATAGACTTCCGGCGGAGTGGAAAGGTAGAAAAGGCGGTTGCCGCCAAGCTTTTTTTCGGCCTCCAGTTCCGCGAGGCGCTTGCCGAGTTGGACATAGGCCTGCGGGTCCGAGTAATCGCCGGAGCTGTAATGGAGGCATGAGGCAAAGTCGTCCCACTGCTTGGGATCAACTGTTTCAAGCTCAGACATAGTCTTGGCGGCTTCGTCGGTGGTGGCGCGAAAGTTCTCGTCGCTCATCGGAGTGCGCGCGAAACCCACGATGACGTAGCGGGAGCCGAGGGAATTGTGAGTGGCTAGGTCGAACATCGCAGGGATCACTTTGCGCTTCGCCAAATCTCCAGAGGCGCCAAATAACACCACAGCGCAAGGTTCTGCCGTACCACCATAGAGACTTCCAGATCGGTTGGTGTCCTCAGCCATTGGTCTCCTCAATTTGGTTCTGCATCTGTCTCGCCTCAGCGATGGCGGAGGGAACTATACCTCAACGCCTAGATTCCTAAGTTCTGAACGCAATTGCTGGGCGTTTTGGTGGTGAATCACACCCATCCCCAAACGGCGGGGGCTCTCAAGATTTATCGGCCGATCATCGATGAATACGCATTGCTCCGGCGGGCGTTGCGTGACCTCGAGGGCGATGCGAAAGATCGTTTCTTCGGGTTTGCGCGAACGGACATAACAGGAGCTGAAGAAGACCGCAAACTCTCGGCGCAAATGAAAAGCCTCGATGCGGTACTGGTTAAGCTCAAGTGGCTCATTGTTGATGGAGCCGATGAAATACTTGCCGGTGCGTGCGGCGTCAGCCAGCACCGCGCGCGTATCAGGATATTCTTTCGACTGCGCGAACATGAAGGCGGTAAAGTCTTCGCGGCTGAACGATCGGGTGCGATAAAAAAGAGTTCGGTCGAGATACTCGTTCAGCGTGATCTGGCCGGAATCGAACGCCGGAAAAGAGAGGTCGTGCCGTTCTTGAAATTCTTCGTAGTCGAACTTGAATGTGGTGGCGGCCTCGCGGCGTGAGCCCCTGTCCCAGCCGTTGGTAAGAATGACTCCGCCGACGTCCCAGAACAGCGTCGTGATCGTGGCCAAAGGCGCGGCTCCTCCGCAGGTAGTGCCGATCTTGCCGTAAAGGCATCCATGATAAACGTTTCGCGGCTGGAAAACACGTAAATGGCGTGTTTCAATCGGTTCAACACTGGGGATGACTTGAATCAGGGCAGCCAATATCCAACCGCAAAGCACGGGGATTGGGAGTCTGCCAGTGTGTTATTCCGCTGGCGAATCCTTTGGCGATTCTGGAATGTTTGTTACTCGTTCGGGCTCGGGTTTGGTTTCGGCGTTGGGTTCGCGCTCGGGTTCGCGGGCTTAACTTCCGCCTTGGGTTGGATGGACATCAGCTCGACTTCGAAAACAAGGGTTGCGTCGGGACCGATCCCGCCGCCAGGGCCGCCGCGAGTGCCATAGGCAAGCTCCGGCGGAATGAAAAGTTGCCACTTCGAGCCGACCGGCATGAGCTGGAGCGCCTCTGTCCAGCCTTTGATGACTCCGCTGACGGGAAATGTGGCCGGCTGACCGCGCTTGTAAGAACTGTCGAACTCCGTGCTGTCGAGGAGCGTTCCTTTGTAGTTGCAGACGACGGTGTCCGTCGAGGTGGGCTTGGGACCTGTTCCTTCTGTCAGGATTTTGTATTGCAAGCCGCTCGGAAGGGTTACAACTCCCTCCTTGGTTTTGTTTTCGGTCAGAAATGCTGCACCTTGTGTTTTGTTGGCTTCTGCCAGCGCCAGAGTTTTCGCTTGTTGCTTCTTGCTGAGGTCGGCCTGAAAAGCGACCATCGTTGCTTTCGCTTCGTCGTCCGTGAGCAATGGTTTGGCGCCTGCCAATCCATCCTTCATGCCGCGCAGGAGAATGTTTGGATCAATGTCGACGGAATCCTTGTGCATACTCCTGCCGATATTCAGACCTATCGCGTAGCTAGCTTTGTCCTTCTGCGTTTGGAGCGCCAGAACGGCCGGCTTTTTTGCCGTGGTGGAACCGGGCTTTGCCGCGGGGGGCTTGGGAGTCGTCTTTGCTGCGGGAGTTTGTGGAGTCTTGGCCGGCGGAGTTTGTTGCGCCTGAGCGTTGCCAAAGGCCATTATCCCTGCCGCAAATGCCGTGAGCACTAAAGTGAATGGTTTTCGCATTGTTGTATTGTCACACTGGTCTGGCGCGTCCGCAAACGGCCATTCTCCCATGTGGCGTAGGAATGGTTAATGAACTGCCTGCTCGCGCTTCACAAGCGCTGGCGCGCACTAGGCAATTCTCCAAAGTTGCAGTATGTTGAGAATTGGCAATCCGAACGAGGTGATTCGAATGGCGAATGAGTCTTGCGATCCCGCTCCCGCACCAAGCGAGCCTGTAAAGCCCGGAACGAGGATGGTCATGTGCGTGAAATTCGGCAAGGAGATGCCGGGTCTGGATCGGATTCCCTGGGCCGGGGAGCTGGGCAAGCGCGTTTTTGAAAATGTTTCCAAGGAAGCATGGAAGCTGTGGATTGAACATTCCAAGATGATCATGAACGAGTACCGGCTCAATCCCATTGACCCGAACTCCCAGAAGATCATGGGAGAGCAAATGGAAGAGTTTTTCTTTGGCGCTGGCGCCAAACTGCCCGAGGGCTACGTGGCTCCTAAAGCCAAAGGCTAGTTCCCCTTCGCGGGCAGGCTGCCCGTCACGGGATGTTCGACGGGCAGGCGCGGGATCAATTTAAAGTGCAGCTTCGCGTGGGAAGTGCGGAGCGCTTCCTCAACTTCCTCGGGAGTTTCGGCGCTCGCGAATAAAAAACCCAAATAACTCGAGCCTTCCGGCCAGGCGGCGATGTAGTCGTGCAGGCGGGCAGTGATTTCGAGCGAGGTGATTCCGGGGACGCTTCGCGCGGCGGCTTCCCCTTCGATTTTCTCCAGGACACCGCTCTTAGGGACGGGGATCATCATGACGCCTGAGGCGGATTGTTCCCGCGGCCAATCACCACCGGGCAAACCGAGCGTGTGACGCAAGAGCAGTTCTTCGAGGCCGATGGGTTGGGCCGTCGGTTGCGGGGCAAATCGCAGCGCACGCGCGCAAAGACCGCCGATGGGACGCGGGGCAACTTCGAGCGGCCAGACGCCTTCGTCGTTGACGCGAAATTCCGCGTGAATTGGGCCGTGCGACAGTCCGAGCGCGCGGACAGCATCTACGGCACAGCGTTCGATTTCGTGCTGCTGCGAATCGGAAAGGCGCGAAGGCGTGACGTAGATGGTCTCTTCGAAATAAGGTCCTTCGAGTGGATCCGGTTTGTCAAATATCGCGAGGATCCGGAGTTGACCGTCCGTCAGCAAACCCTCGACCGCCACTTCCCTTCCCGAAATATATCCTTCGACAAGAATCTGGTCGAGATTAGGCTCGCGCGTCGCGCGGATTTCCGGCGATTCCAGCAAACGGCGGACTCGCGCGGCGGCGGAGATGAATTCCTCCCGGGAATTTGCGCGCACTACTCCTTGGCTGGCGGAGAGCGAGAGCGGTTTCAAGACGCAAGGATAAGAAATGCCGAGCAGAGAGGGCTCTGGCGCGGGATGCAGTGAGATGGACCGGAACCACGGGACGCGCAGACCCCCGTCGCGAAAGACTTCGTTCATGCGCAACTTGCTGCGGCAGGCTTCGACGGCGGCGGGATGGTTGTAAAGAATACCGAGGCCGCGCGCGGCATAGGCGGCAGCGACGGCAGGACGGTCGCCGAGAGCGAGAATTCCGCCGATGTTTTGTCCGCGGACAACTTCCAAAACCGAGTAGGCCGCCGCTTCCGGCGATTCGAAATGCACGGGAATCGCCCGGTCGCCCCAGGGATCATCGAGCTGGTGACAGCGATCGGTAACAAACGCGAGTTCGACGCCGAGCTTTTGTGCGGCTTCGTCGAAGCTGCGGATTTGGTACCCGAGCTTGGAAGTGAAGATGAGGAGTCTCGCCATTTGATTCTGCTTAGAAACGCGCGCAGGGCTCGCCGTTAAACGTAACTTGCAGTGCCCGGGATCGGTCCTTCCGGATTCTTCGAGAGCTGGCCGATGGAGACGAACTGTTCGCGCGTTGGCTCGGCGCAGCAATACCACGGCTCGCTGAGAAATGGTATCGCCGCCGGAGAGGTGTGCGAGGTTTGAATGCTCGGGGCCTCGAGCCCGGCAGCAGCATGGGCTGCTTTCCAGATGCGCTCGAAGACTGTGCTACGAGATTCTTTCCTGCGATCACCCTCCGCCGCGATGGCTTGCACCGTTTCGCTCAGAGCATCGACGCGCGGGTCGGTGTGCTTCCATGGATAAAAGAGCGACTGCGGATCGAAAGGCCCGACGTTGCTGCGGACTTCATCCAATTCCAGGAGCCGGGAGCCTTCTGGAATGAGCAGGCGGATGCCGAGCTGGATGGGGGCAACGTTTTCGATTAGACCTTCGGCATGTAAAACGCGGAGCAGATCGAGATAACTTTCGAGCGTTGTCCATTGCGTGAAGGGAACAAAGGTTGGGTGAAGAATCATGCCCAGCGCGCGGAAAGAGTGGACGACATGGAGGAAATCCTCGCGAGTGTGGCCTTTGTCGAGAGCACGGAGGACAGCGTCATCGAGATATTCGACGGCGCTAATGACGAACAAGCAGCCGGTGTCCTTTAGTTTTGGCAAATGCGCTTCGTACTTTTTCAAGTGCTCGATTTTGATGGTGACATCGTAGGTCACACGGGGGAACTCGGCGTGAAATTCCTCGACAAGATCCATGGCGTGGCGGATGCCGTTGAAGAAGTCCGGATCACCGAAGGAAATGTGCTGCGCACCGACGGCCACTTGTTGGCGAATGTCTTTCATCACCACGTCGCGGCTGACGATACGAAAGACGCCTTTGTAAACGGGGACGATGGGGCAATGGCGGCAAAGATGTTTGCAGCCGCGGCTCGCCTCTGTTGAACCCACGAGTCGAAAGCCGCCGCCGGGCATCACGAGGTGAGCGTATCTATCCATGGGCGGCATATCCGAGCGGTCCGGAACTTCGAAGGTGAGCCGCTCGAGCGATACCGTCGGTTCAGTCTGCGGCAATGCATTGAAGCGGTCACTGCTTTGCAGGCGCTCGGCGAGTTGCACAAGCCCTCGCTCGAATTCGCCGCCGAGAATTGTTGCGACGCCGAGGGTCCGTAGATACTCCGCATTCATCGGAGCGTAAAGGCCGTAACAACACAAATGAGCTTGTGGATTCAGTGCGCGCAAGTGCGGGAGCAGCTTTGCGGCGAGACGCGTGGCCGTATGCATCGGCAAGTAGATGGCGATCAAGCCCGCAGCACAAACGGCGGCTTCGTCCAGAGAGTCACGGGAAAGGTCGAGGCACACGACAGCATGGCCGCGTTTGCGGAGCCAGGTCGCGGGAGAGGCCAGGCCAAACGGCTGCCGGCCCAGTTCGTAGGTCGAGATAAGAACGATATTCACGATTTAAACAGTATAGCTGGCTGTCCGCCGCTGGGAATCGATTTCAGTTATCATGGTAGGTTCTGGCTTAATCGAAAGGACAGAGAGAATGGCCATTGCCGCAGGGAATTCCTTCGGAACGCGCGACAAACTACACGTGGGCGCGCAAACGTTCGACATTCACCGGCTCGAATTGCTTGAGAAAAAGATCTCTTGCCATTTGACGAAGCTGCCCTTCTCGTTGCGGGTCCTTCTAGAAAATCTTGTGCGCTGCGAAGACGGGCGATTTGTCCGGCCCGATGACATTCGCGCGCTGGCCAACTGGACGCCGGGAGCCGCGGAAAAAGAGATTGCGTTCATGCCCGCGCGCGTGCTGCTTCAGGATTTTACCGGCGTGCCCGCCGTCGTCGATCTGGCCACGATGCGCGAAGCCATCAAACGCATGGGAGGCAATCCCCGGCAGATCAATCCACTTTTCCCCGCCGAGCTGGTGATCGATCATTCCGTACAGGTCGACAGTTTCGGCAAATCGAACTCTTTCGATTTGAATGCCGAGCTGGAATTCCAGCGCAACATCGAACGTTACGCCTTTTTGCGGTGGGGACAGACAGCATTTCAGAATTTCAAAGTCGTTCCGCCGGATACCGGCATCTGCCATCAAGTGAATCTCGAATACCTCGCGCGGGTGGTGTGCGCGATGCCCTCGGGAAACAGGGTTGAGGCCTATCCTGATTCCGTCGTGGGCACGGATTCGCACACGACGATGGTGAACGCGCTCGGGGTGTTCGGTTGGGGTGTGGGAGGAATCGAAGCAGAGGCGGCGATGTTGGGCCAGCCTTCGTCCATGCTGATTCCCGATGTCGTCGGGTTCCGGTTGCACGGAAAACTTCGGGCAGGTGCAACGGCGACGGACCTGGTCTTGACTGTGACGGAAATGCTGCGCAAGAAAGGCGTCGTCGGAAAATTTGTTGAGTTCTGCGGGACGGGGCTTTCCAGCCTGAGCGTGCCGGACCGCGCGACGATTGCGAACATGGCGCCGGAGTATGGAGCGACGATGGGCTTCTTCCCCGTCGACGCGGAAACGCTGGCATATCTGCAATTCACGGCGCGCGGCGCGGAGCAGATCGCTCTCGTCGAAGCGTACTGCAAAGAGCAAATGCTGTTCCGCACGGATGAGATGGCGGATCCGGTTTTCAGCGACAAGCTGGAATTGGATCTTGCAACCGTGGAACCGACGGTCGCGGGACCGAAGCGCCCGCAAGACCGCGTGTCATTGCGCAATGCCAAGAGTTCCTTCACGAAAGTCATGGAAGGAATTCCGGAGAAGCATATCGCAGTACGGAACAACGGGGACTCGTTCGATCTTTCCAGCGGGGCGGTGGTAATCGCGGCCATCACGAGCTGCACAAACACTTCGAATCCTTCGCTGATGCTGGGAGCCGGGCTGCTGGCCAAGAAGGCCGTTGAGCGCGGGCTGCGCGTGAAGCCCTGGGTAAAGACCAGCTTCGCGCCAGGTTCGAAAGTTGTGAGCGATTATCTCTTGAGTTCGGGACTGATGACTTATCTCGAACAACTTAATTTTCACCTCGTCGGCTATGGCTGCACGACGTGCATCGGAAATAGCGGGCCGCTGCCCGAGGCAATTGGCGCGGCGATCAAGGACAACAACCTGATGGCCGTTGCCGTGCTGAGCGGCAATCGAAACTTCGAAGGGCGAATTCACCCGCTGGTGCGCGCGAATTATTTGGCTTCCCCTCCGCTCGTCGTGGCCTACGCGCTGGCAGGCCGCATGGACGTGGACTTAACGACGGAATCGCTAGGTTCCGATGCGACGGGAAAACCCGTTTACCTGCGGGACGTTTGGCCGACGCCGGCGGAAATCGAAAAGACGGTGCGCGAATCGGTGACGAGCGAAATGTACCGCAAAGAATACAGCAACGTGTTCGAAGGCGACGCGCATTGGAAGTCCATGCCCGTTCCCGAAGGAGACCTGTACCAGTGGGACCCGAAGTCCACGTACATTAAGCAGCCGCCGTTTTTTGAGAACATGCCTAAGACGCCGCCGGCGCTCGCGGATATTCATGGCGCGCGAGTGCTGGCAGTTCTCGGCGACAGCGTAACGACAGACCACATTTCTCCGGCGGGATCGATTGCGATCGATTCGCCGGCGGGAAAATACCTGATCGCGAACGGCGTGAAACCGCACGAATTCAACTCCTACGGAGCGCGGCGCGGAAATCATGAAGTGATGATGCGCGGAACGTTTGCGAACATCAGGCTGCGCAATCAACTTGCCCCCGGCACGGAAGGGTGCTGGACGCACTACTTGCCGGGCAACGAGAAGATGCCGATTTACGATGCCGCGGTAAAGTACCGCGAAGCAGGAGTGCCGCTGGTGGTGCTCGCGGGCAAAGAGTATGGCTCGGGTTCGTCCCGCGATTGGGCTGCCAAAGGGACGCGGTTGCTCGGCGTGCGAGCCGTGATCGCGGAGAGCTACGAGCGCATCCACCGGAGCAATTTGGTGGGCATGGGCGTTCTGCCGCTGGAGTTTAAGGCCGGCGAAAACCGCGAGACGCTCGGATTGACGGGGCACGAAGTATTCGAGATCGAAGGCGTGGCGTCGCTCTCTCCCAAGAAGGCGATCACTGTGCATGCCAAAGCAGACGGCGGTCCGGCGAAAACTTTCAGCGTGATCGCGCGCGTTGATACGCCAGAAGAAGTTTCCTACTACCATCACGGCGGCATTCTGCAGTACGTTCTTCGGCAGATGCTCTGAGCCGCATTTCTAATTTTGCGCAAATGAATCGATAAAGTGACTCGTGACTGGTGACTCGTGCAAAGAGCGCCAAGAGCCGGGTCCAGGCTTCCAGGTTTCCCGCAAGCCCCTGCACAAATAGTTAGGCGCGCCCTTCTCTTTTTTGCGCCATTACGAGGCCGCGTGGAGTCGGCAAGAGAAGCACGGAGATCAGGCCTTCGGCTTCGAGCTTCAGCGCGCCTTCGCGAACCGTTTTCATCAGCGAACTTGCGTCGTGCATGAGGATAAGTCCGTGCGGATTCATCTGCGGGAGAAATTTGCGGACTTCCTGCTCGCGAAGGGGCGCGTCACTGTCGCAGAAGAGCAAATCGATAGGCCCTTCGACTTTCATATCCAGGCTGGATTCGTTGCGCGCGTCAATCCACTGGCCGAGGCCGGAGCTAGCGAAGCGCTTCTGCGCGGCTGAGAAGACTTTGGGGTCGTACTCGCAAGTGATGACGCGGCCGAAACCATTGGTTTTGAGCCCCTCGGCGATACGCAGCGTGCTCAACCCGGAAAAAGTGCCGGTCTCGACGATAAGCTCCGGTTTGATGGTGGTGACAATGGCCTTCAAGAAATCGAGGACCTCGACTTCGGCGCTCATCGAATCGTACATGTGCCAGCGTTCGGGGTGCGGGCATTCCGGCGTGGGGCGATGATATTCCGGCTGGAGAACGTCACCGCGCGAAGCGATGTGCTCTACGATGCGATGCTCTTTTCTCTGGCCGTGGAATTGGCTTTTAATGCGCCAAAGTAACACCGCGCCAAGGAGGATGGAAACAACGCTTGCCGCCTGGGCGTTGGACATACCGAAAAACGAACGCGGATTGATGCGAATCATTTCCACGAGAAACCGAGCGATACCGGTGAGAATCAGATAATTGCAAAAAATTTCGCCCTTGGCTTTCGGACCCTTGAGGGCCTTCGTGCCCATGTGCCAGAGAAACGCGGCAATCGCGAGCCAGATGAAAAACTCGTAGAGCGGAGTGGGATGCACGCGCTCAATCGTCGGAACGAGCCCGTTCGGAAAACTCATGCCCCAAGGAAGCGAAGTCGGAATACCGTAGTCGCCATCGCCCGAGAGAAGGCAGCCGATGCGTCCGATGCCGTAACCAAGTGCCGCGGCGGGCGAACAGATATCCAAAAATTCGAGCAGCGGAATTTTTGACCGGTGCGCCAGAATAAGCAGCGCAATAAATCCGCCCAGAAAACCGCCGAACCAGGCGAATCCATACCGGCTTAAGAGTTGCGGCCAGGGATCAGCGAAGAATTCATGCGGACTCTCAAGAACGTGGTAGAGCCTTGCGCCAATCAAGCCTGCTAGACCGGCGATTCCGATGATGAGAAAACCTTCGTCCTTTTCGCTTCGTGCAGAAATGCTCAGGAGCTGCGATCTGCGGCGGTTGAAATCGGCTTGCAAGACATAGGCCGAGACAACCATGGCGGTGGCGACCATCAAACCAAAGGTCGGGATAGATACTGGTCCGAGATGGAGGAACGGAATCATGGAAGTACGCGGCAAAAAGGCCGACGAGAGTATACACGACGCGACGAGTGCGTCCGGTGTGCCAGGGCTGCCGGGTGCGGAGCGTTGCGGACGAGAGGCACCCCCATCCCATTTTTTTTGTAAGTGTTCATTCTGCTGGGGTTAAGGATGTGTTTTGCGTAAGTGCGGATTCTAAAGGAGATAGAGACCGGGGCAGGGTATTTCGAGGATTTGGGTTGGAAGGAGTGAGTCACCCCCCTGGGGTGTTTTTTGTAAAGATGTGATTCGATGGAAGTTAGAGGGTAGGGGTCTGCAAAAGATGTGATTCTAAAGAAGATAGTGGGCAGTGAGTTGTGAATAGTGGTTAGTGAGCGGGGACGTAGAAAGGAGGACGGGCTACGGAAGTGCTCGGAAAGGGGGTGGAGCAGGGACGAGATTTGGCTGAGCAACACGACGGATGATATCACGGGATTGGATTACTGTCAAGGTACAGTACCTGCGTACTTATCATTCGAATGAGACGCTGGGAAGTTGAGAAGATGGAAGGGGTTGGCGGGAATTTTGTAGTTTGGTGAGACGGAAAATGCGGAAAGGTAAAAGGCGCGCATGCAAACTGCCGGAGCGAGCGAAAAGGCCCACCCTTTCACAAGACAAAACCGAAAGGGTGGGCCACACCGGAAAAGTGCAAAGTCAAAATCGAATTAGCGTGTTAAGGATGGCCCACCCTCTATGAAGGCGTCGGCTCTGTCAAGAGACACAAATAGTTTACGAGCTGCGAAGGCTCGTCTTTCTTTTCACCTATAAGGATCTTTTCTCTTTCTCTTTCCTGCATTTCGACCAAGGCTCGCTTCGTGAATCTTGCGGTGGATTCTGGTTCCACAAACCATCT
>JBGPLB010000111.1:0-16093 GCA_041486245.1 Candidatus Acidiferrum sp. | reverse complement strand
CAGACTGCGGGAAAGACCGAAGAGGATCGTGAACAAACCAAATCCGGCCACGCACCAAAGCATGATCACACCGACTTTGCGCCGGAAGGGCCTGTGGGCGAGGAAAATGGCCATTGCAGCAGCGCCAACTCCGGGAGCGGTCCGAAGCAGACCGAGCCCCCATGGGCCTGTCCGCAAAATTTCCCGCGCGTAAACTGGCAAGAGGGCGACCGCTCCGCCAAGTAAGACGGCGAACAAATCCAAAGAGATGGAGCCGAGAACCACTTTTTCGCGCCAGATGTAGCGAAGCCCGGCTAAGACCGTGACGCGGTTAACGGGTTCGCGGGCGCGAGCCCTTTCCTGCGTTTTCATTTTCAGCGTGCAGATCAGCGCAACAATTGCCATGGCCATCGCCAAGGCATAGACGGCGGCCGGACCGCGAAATGCGGCGTAAATAATCCCGCCGAGCGCAGGACCGAGAATTGCCGCGCCCTGAAACATAGTGGAGGCCCAGGCAACCGCGTTAGGAAATACCTCTACTGGTACAAGTTGCGGAACCAGGGCACGACTGACAGGGGCATTGAACGCGCGTGCGACGCCCAAAATAACTAGCACCACAAAAATAAAAAAAACCGAGCGGGCTCCTCGAAGGGCAGTCAGCAAAAGTAATCCAAAACACACCCCATAGCCGAGGTAGCAGATCACGATAAGTTTTCGGCGATCATAGCGGTCGGCAACGTGCCCTGAAACCAGGAACAAGAGAATCCCTGGCAGGAACTGCACTAATCCCACAAGTCCGAGGTCGAGTGGACGCTTGGTGATTTCATACACTTGCCAGCCAACCGCTACCGACTGCATTTCCATGGCTAGGACCATGCAGAAGCGTGCCACTTGAAAAAGTACGAAGTTGGGATATTGGAAGGCGACACGGCCGGCGGCCATGGTGTTTTCTGGTGCGGCCATTACATATTACTCTGCCACAAAAACTGAATAGGGACGAGTTCGGGGAATTGCGGCGGATTGTTTCGCGACTACTGTTTTTCTTGCACGGGATGGAGTTCGCCTTCCGTTGGGGTAGCCGCGGGTATTCGTGCGTTCCGCCGAATCATCCAATAGGCCAGAGAAATAAGCAGAAGGAATGGTGCAAAGGCTGGAACGGTGTATTGCAACCCCTCCACGTAAAAAGTGCTCGCCGCGATTCCCAACAGCGCGGCGATGCCCAACACATTCGAATAGGGAGAAAAGCGAAGACGCATTGGGAGTTGGGCGACACGCTCCTGACCCAGCGTCCGCCGAAACGCGATATGCGTGAGGAGAATGACGATCCAGACGAAGAACATGCCGGCCACAGCCACCCCGTAAAGCATCAGGAATGCTCGCTTCGGAGCGTAAATCGCAAGGAGGATGGCGGCAACCATGCCGGCGGTCGAAATGACAAGGGCGCGTCGAGGAACGCCGTTGCCGCTGAGGTGTCCGAGCCAACGGGGGGCGTATCGGCCCCGCGCGAGGGAAAAAAGCATGCGCGTTGTGAGATAAAGATTAGTGTTGGAGCTCGAAAGCGCAGCCGTGATCACTACTAAATTCATGATGCCCGCGGCGAAGGGGATGCCGAGGGTCGAAAGAGCGCGGACAAAAGGACTCCCCGTGAGGTCACTGCCAGTCTTATCCCACGGCGTCATCGCCAACATGATGGTGATCGCGAGCACGTAAAAAATGACTAGGCGGAAAACGATCGTGCGCATGGCGCGCGGAATTGATTGCGCTGGATTTTGGGCCTCGCCTGCGGTGACGGCGATAACTTCAACGCCCATGTAGCTTGTAATCGCCAGCGTGAGAGCAAGCCACACGCCCTTCCAGCCAAACGGAAGAAAACCACCGCGCGCCGTCAGATTGGAGAGGCCGATCGCAGGAGCAGGTCCCAAACCGAAAATGAGAACAACGCCTAGGACTATGAAAACGATGATGGCCACTACTTTTATGAGCGCGAACCAATACTCGAACTCGCCGAAACGGCCGACCTGGAGGGTGTTGACGGCTACGAGACAAATCGAGACGGCGGCCACCCACACCCATTGCGGAACCGCGGGAAACCAAAACGCAAAGTAGATCGCGACAGCAGTTACTTCCGCGCCGATGGCGATGATTTGCACCAGCGCATAAGTGGCTCGAACTGAGAAACCAGCCCATGGACTGAGATAGGTTTGCGCGTAGACGCCGAACGAGCCTGCCACCGGTTGCACCACAGCCATTTCCGCCAGCGAATACGCGACGATCATGGCGATGAGCGCGCCAAGAAGATAGGTGACGATGACTCCGGGGCCCGCCAGGCGGATAGTCACGCTGCTGCCTAGAAACAGCCCGACGCCGATGGCGCCGCCAATGGCCAGCATGGTGAGCTGGCGCTGAGTGAGGCGGCGATGGAGCGCGTCGACTTCGGGAGGCGTGGCAGGCGAGCCGTTGCCCATGGATTGTGGCGAGCGCGCTGGAAGAGAATCTGAGATTTCACCCATGCCTAGTCAGATCGAGCAAGGCGTTACCGAAGCTGTGAATCTCGTCCAGGGTGTTGTAGTGGACGAGAGAAGCGCGGACGACGCCGCTGTCCAGGCGCAAACCCAGGCGCTGCATTAGCCGAGGGGCGTACATGTGGCCGTCGCGAATTCCGATTCCCGCGCGGGCCATGGCCTCTGTGACTTTTGCCGGTGCGATGTTCGGCAAATTGAAGCAGAGCGTTGGAACGCGCTGGTGAACGCGTCCCTCTCCCGATAAGCCGTAGACCTTTGCGCCGCATTCGTTTAGGGCCCGCAACATTTCGAGTGAAAGTAATACTTCGTAAGCTCTGATGTGCTGCAAGGCGCGAGCGAGATTGGCGCGCCGCGAGTCTCCGTTCTCGCCGTTGTCGTCTGCTTCTGCTCGCTTGCCGAGGGACTCCAGATAGGAAATGGCGGCATCCATGCCCGCAACATTCTCGTAGATAAAAGTGCCTGCTTCAATTTTTCCCGGCGGCTCGTCAGGGATGAAATCTTCGCGAAAGGTGCGAAGTTTTTGCAGGAGCTCGCGGCGTCCCCAGAGAAATCCCATGTGCGCCCCGAAGATTTTGTACCCGGAGCAGACGAGGTAGTCGCAGTCCCATGCTTGCACGTCTATCTGGCCGTGGGGAGCATAGTGAACGCAGTCGAGAAAGATTTCCGCACCTGCCTGGTGCGCAATTTTGGCGGCGCTTGCGACGTCCACAATGGAACCGAGAGCATTCGAGGCGACCGTGCAGGCGATCAAGCGCGTTCTGGCAGAGATGAGTGGTTTCAAGTCGTCAGCGTGGAGATTGCCGTCCTCGCCCATCTTCCACCAAATGAATTTCGCGCCTTCTTTCTCCAACGCGAGCCAAGTGGCGACGTTGGCCTCATGATCCATGTCGGTCACAATAATTTCGTTGCGTTGGCCGAGCGTTTGTCCAAGCGCGAGACTTATCAGGCGAATGAAAGAGGTGGCGTTCATCCCAAACGCAATTTCGCTGGGATCACGCGCGTTCAAGAGATCCGCGACACTCTGGCGCGCGCGGGCAATCGTTGCATCGACTTCCTGGCTTTTCGCGTAGCGCCCACCGCGCTGGACGTTGCAATCGAGGAGATGGTGATTGACTGCATCGATCACAAGCTGTGGAACCTGAGCGCCCGCGGCATTGTCGAAGAAGGTGAATGCCGGGGCGCGATGAAGAGCCGGGAAGGACGCACGAATTTTTTCGATTGGAAAATGCGGGTGTGGCTCAGCGAGGATTTCCTGCCCGAGGACACTCTGCGATTTGGCCTGCAAGTTATTACTCCTGATCGAAACCGAAAATGCGGAAAGGAAGGCTTGTGAAACGAACAAAGCGAACGCTATACCCCGGTTGTGGAGGCTGTCAAGGGAGTGTTTTCTGGCTGATTTTCGCGTTCGCGGTCTAGAATATGCCGCAATAGTCTTGGCGAAAAAGAAAGACAGCCTGCATGAGTAAGGTCATCGGAGAGGTTTACTCCGCGCTTCGGCGGCAATTCCGCGGCGATTTGTTGCGGCCCGGCGACGACGAGTATGACGGCGCGCGAGGCATTTGGAACGGGATGGTAGCTCGCAAGCCGGGCTTGATTGCGCGTTGCGCCGATGTCACGGATGTGCAGATTGCAGTGCGAGCCGCTGCGGCGGCGAGCGTGGTGACAGCCATTCGGTGCGGCGGGCATAGTCTGGCCGGGTTCAGCACCTGCGACGATGGTTTGGTGATTGATCTTTTCCGTATGAGGGCGGTGCAAGTTGACGCGCAGAACCGGCGTGCACGATTTGAAGGCGGGTGCCTCCTTGGGAACATCGATGCGGCAACGCAAAAGGCCGACCTCGCCTTTCCGGCAGGAGTCGTATCGCACACCGGAGCCGCCGGGCTTGTCTTGGGAGGCGGAACGGGCTGGCTGAACCGTTTGCACGGTCTGTCTTGCGACAACGTCACGGGCTTCACGCTCGTTGTCTCAGACGGATCGGTCGTCCGCGCAAGCGCCGAGGAGAATCCAGATCTTTTTTGGGCTTTGCGCGGCGGAGGGGGAAACTTTGGCGTAGTGACCGAGTTCGAAGTGAATCTTCACCCGGTCTCCTCTGTCCTTTTCGGCGCGGGCCTGTGCTTCGGCGACGATATTCCCGCCATCGTGCAGCAATGGCGAGACTTCATGCCACAAGCACCGGACAATTTGCGGTGGGGAATTTCGCTAACAATTGCGCCACATTCGGAGAACATTCCTGCCCACTTGCGCGGGCGTCCGGCGGCGAACCAGGGGCTGGTTTGGATTGGCGACCTTGAAAAAGGGCGTTCGGTTATGGATCGCGTGCTGTCTTTCTGCAATCCAGTGGCAGTAACAAAGAGCGAGCTGTCGTTTCTCGCACTGCAAACGATGGCGGACGCTGAATTTCCGCACGGGCGAAGGTACTACACAAAGTCCGGCTACTTTAAGGTTCTTGACGATCAAAATATTCGCCGCATGGTGGAGGCGCTGGCAACGATTCCCTCCCCTGTCAGCCAGATTGAGCTCTCCTATCTCGGCGGCGCGGCAGCCCGCGTTCCGGCTGGGGAGACGGCATTTGGCGATCGCAGCTCTCCCTTCATTGTGAACTTGCTGGGAAACTGGGCTGACCCTGGAGATGACGACGCAAACATCGCGTGGATACGCGGACTGTTCGCCCAATTGCGGCCCTCCATGACGCCGGGCGTGTACGTGAATTTCATGAGTGGCGACGAACAGGAGCGCGTGCCGGAGGCGTATCGGGAACGATGGGACCGGCTAGTCGAGATTAAGACACACTATGACCCGGACAACTTCTTTCGGTTGAACCAAAACGTGCACCCGCAGAAATCATCGAGGAGCTAATGAGAAGATAGCAGCCGGCGCGTACGATTGTCATTCCGTATAAATCCGCAAAGCCTATTTAGCATACGCATTCTAGGTTTGTAATTCCTTCAGTTACTGCTTATCGACGTTCACGTAGTAGAGATCCGTGGCCACGCCGAACTCGTCCTTGGTAAGCGGCGACTTTATTGTCTGCCAATCCGCCGTGGCCTGGATGAGTTGCCAGTTGTCTTTCTTTCCGACGCGCACGGGCATCGCAAAGCCGGGCTCATCGGCTTTCCAACGATACGAAACCGTGCCGTCCGTTGAATTGATTTTCAGTTCGAGAGTTGGAATTGCCGTGTGGCGAAGATACTGATTAAAGATCGGCGTCATCTCCTTGCCGGTCTTCCGGTTGAAAAACTGCACGATGTCTTCGGTCATGATGTTTTTGTATTTGAAGCGCTGGTAGAGATCATGAATCAGCTTCCACCAGCGGGAATCGTCATTCACGACGCTGCGCAACGTGTTCAGAAAAAGCGCGCCTTTGAAATACATATCTTGCGGCGGCTCGGCGTTGACGCCGCGCTCCGCGATGATCGGCACGGCGTTCTTCACCTTGGTTTTGTAGCCGTTGACGTACTGGATGGCGGCGTCGTGGCCGAACATGTATTCGACGTAAAGGCATTCGAGATACGTCGTCCAGCCCTCGTGAATCCACATGTCGGACGGATCGGCGGCCGTTACAGCGTTGCCGAACCACTCGTGCCCGCTTTCGTGGATAATGATGAAATCGAACTTCAGGCTGACGCCAACGCCGGTCCAGTCACGCTCGAGATAGCCATTCGCGAAGTGGTTGCCGTAGGTGACGGCGCTCTGGTGCTCCATGCCGGAATACGGCGCTTCGATCAGCTTGTAGCCATCCTTCTTGAACGGATACTCACCGAAATAGTGCTGGTAGGCCTCAAGCATGCCTTTGGCTTGCACGAACTGCTTTTTCGCTTTGTCCAAGTCTTCGGGCAGAACATAGAAATCGAGTGGCAACTCGCCCAGTCGATCGGAGAAGTGCTGATAGTTGCCGATGTTCAGTGAAACGTCGTAATTGTTGATGGGGTAGTGGACGAGCCAGTCCCACCGCGTGTAGCCGTCGCCCAAGTCGGTTTTGCCCATGAACTTTCCGTTGGAGACGTCGACCAGATCATTCGGAATCGAGACGCTGATTTGCATGCTCTCGACTTCATCGCGCCATTGGTCCTTGTTCGGCCACCAGATGCTCGCGCCGATTCCTTCGCAGGCGGTGTTAATCCAAGGGTGGCCGGATGGATCCTTGCGGAAAGCGATGCCGCCGAACCTGCCAGTTTCAAGAGGATTCCCCGAGTAGTAGAAGTCAATCGTGTAAACGCGGCCGGCGCGGAGTGTCTTCGGGAAGTCGACGAACACGGCGCCGAACTCGCGCTCGGACTTGAGTTCGGTTGTGCCAAAAAGAATCTTGTCGATCCGGAGGGCAGGATTGAGATCGAGCTGAATCCGCGTGTCGTTCTTAAGCATCTTGAAGCGAATGGTGTTCTTCCCGCTAATGAACTTCTTTCCCGGGTCGACGCGGACGTCGAGATGGTAGAAGAGCAAATCGTTGTTGGCGCGATAAGGCCCGTACGCGCCACGCAGAATGCTGGCTCGAGTCGTTGTTGGTGGGAGCTGGGGCGGTTGCGGCGCCGGAGCCTGTTGAGAATATGAAGTGGAATTGGGAGGTGTAGTCTGGGCAGCGAGGGAGGCCGTGACGAAGATTGCAGCAACCAGCAGACGGAACGCGCGCATAAGAAGAAACAGTTCGAACATGGCCACCTCGCGGGTACGAATTTATACTTTAGGCTAAATGTACCTTGCAAGTCGTGATCGCCTATTTTGCAATGCGGGAGGGACTCTATCTAGAATACAACGCTCAGGAAAGCGAGCTCCTAATCTAACTGTTGATGCGGCTCTTACTTCTTTTCGAGTCCCAGAGGAACCGCTGGCGTGCTCGAAGGAGGCAGCGGAATGATCTCGTCTTCGGTGCGGTGGGCAGCGTAATGAATCACGCGGTCGTAGGCATCGCGAATCAGGTCGTTCAACGGAAGAACGGTACCCTTAATCCTTTGTTCTGCTAGAAGGTTGAGATCCACATCGGCAATGACCATCTGTTCTTGATTCAGGGTGCCTTCGGCCGCGATACCATCTCTGGCAAAAAAGTAGTCGCACGGAGTGAGAATGGCGGCTTGGCCGTAGTGCGTGGCCATGCAGGGAACTTCCGGAAGGTTTCCTACAGTCCCGGCCATCGCCACGTAGATCTGGTTTTCGCTGGCTCGCGCTTGCGCGCAATACCGCACGCGAAAATACCCTTGCCGCTCGTCCGTACACGAGGGAACAAAGATAATCTGAGCGCCGGCCTCCGCCAGTACGCGCGCCGCTTCCGGGAACTCAACGTCATAGCACACCAGGATGGCAACTCTTCCGAAGTCTGTGTGGTAGACGTAGAAACCGTGGCCGCGACTCATCTGATAGGGTCCTTTTTCTGTTTGGGTCAAGTGCACTTTTTTCTGCCGGAAGACTCTGCCATTGGGCGTGAAAAGATGCGCTGCATTGAAAAGCTCTCCGCCCTGGATCACAGGATGCGTCCCCGCGATGATGTAGAGTCCACTCTCTTTCGCCAGCCGCTTGAAGAGCGTTTCATATTCGGGCGTAAGCTGTGCGAGACGCCGCACGGCCCGCGCCGGCGCAGGCTCGCGCAAGTAGCTCAAAAGCTGCATGGAAAAATACTCAGGGAAGAGCGCGAACTGACAACGGTACTCCTGCGCGCTGCGCACAAAAAACTCGACTTGTGTCGCAAATTCCTCGAAGCACTTGATCGGGCGTAGCAAGTATTGATACGTCGCAATTCTCACGCGAGATGGCACTGGGCGCTCTCGCGACGTGTCCTGCCCGGAGACCTCCATGGCGGCGGCCTGCTCGCTTTCTTCGAGGCCAACCGTCACGGTGTATTCCGGATTCAGCCATTCGAGGAGCGTGGCATAACCGCGCGAGTCGGGATCTTCCAAATATTCGGGAACGACGTCCAAAACGATCAAGCCGTTCGCCAATTGGAAGCTGAGTGTGGGGTCTTTTCTTCGGCCGTGAACAACCTCGGCCACATATTCCTGCGGAGTCATCGTTTGCGCGACTTCCCCGTATCCCGGAATTCTCCCCCCGGTCAAAAGGCGCTTCAATCCGAGCTCCTTAACCATCTTTTTGCGGGCTTCATAAAAAAGCGAGCCCACCCCACGCCTTCGCGCTGATGGGGCGACGCACATGTCCGCGCCATAGAGAGTCTTGCCGAGCGGATTGTGGGTCGCAAAAGAGCCATGGCCCGTAATAGAGGACCACTTCGCGGACTCCGCGTAGTCATCCCAATCGATGATTAGCGAGCTCGCGGAACCAATGACCTTGCCAGATTCATCCAGTGCAACCAGCTGGCCTTCGGGAAAGACAGAAAGGTGCTGCGTCAACTCCTCCGCGGTCCAGACGAGCATATGTGGGAAGACTTGTTCTTCCAGCTCAATCACGGCCGGTATGTCAGATTTCGAAATTTGCCGGATAGTGGTCTTGTAGCGCTCATCGCTCATGTCAAAGACTCTCGGGGTCGCGAGGACGCCTTATCATTCAAACCTCAACTGACCAGTTCAAACCGCTGTACCCTCGCGTGCAGCCACATAGGAACTCAACGTGCGCATGTAATTCACCCGCTCGAACGCCGCTGGATCCGACGCGGAACGATAACTCATGCTGCCCCGCATCTGTTGGATGGATTCGTACTCGTGCTCTTCCATCCAGCGGACAAGATCGGCAAGGACCGAGGATGCGTGCCGAACACCCTTTTGCAGGAGCGCCGAAGTCATCATGGCGACTTTGGCTCCAGCCATCATGGACTTGATGACATCTTCCGCACTGTGTACGCCGCCAGTGATCGCTAGGTCCGACTGCACGCGGCCATAGATGATGGCAACCCAATGCAGGCGAAGGAGAAGCTCCTGCGAGTGGCTGAGAGCAAGCCGAGGTATGACTTCCATTTGTTCGATGTCGAAATCCGGCTGGTAAAAGCGATTGAAGAGCACAAGCCCGTTGGCGCCCGCCACATCGAGCTGCCCGGCGAGATTGGCCGGAGCCGTCAAGAAATGGGAAAGCTTTACGGCCACAGGTACGCGGAGCGAACTCTTCAAAACGCGGACGAGATCGCAGTAGTCGTTTTCCACTTGAACGGAAGTGCGCAGCGGGTCGGTGACTAGCGAATAAAGGTTTAACTCGATAGCGTCGCAACCTGCTTGTTGCGCATCGCCCGCGTACTGCAGCCATCCACCGCGTGAAGTGCCGTTCAAGCTTGCGACGACTGGAATAGAAACAGCCGATTTCGCCTTGCGAATCAGTTCGAGATAGCCCGCCGGACCGAGATTGTAGTCGCTAAGCACTGGGAAATAGCTGAGAGCTTCGCCGAAACTCTCCGTGCCGCGACCGAGGTCGCGATTGAGATGTTCGCCTTCCACCTGGAGTTGCTCTTCGAAGATGGAGGGCAAAACTACGGCGGAGGCCCCACTGTCCTCGAGTGCGCGAATATTGGAAACGGACTCCCACAAGGGCGAAGACGAAGCCACGATAGGGTTCTTCAACTTGAATCCCAGATAGGTAGTCGTAAGATCCATTATTTCTCTCCGGCTGGCAGCAATTCTTGTGATGCCGCAGGCGACGACTCGAGCGGTCGCTTCCGTAATTCGTGGTTTCGCCCCAGCATAGCGGCTCGCGCTTCGTAGATTTCCCAACGCCGAGTGACGTCGTTCTCGGCCGATCGCAAAAGCGCGCGTGCCGTCTCTGGATCGCTGCGGGCAAGCATGGAATAGCGTGCTTCCGCGTAAACGTAATCCCGGAGAGGCACGGAGGGGGCCTTTGAATCGAGCTGGAACGGATTTTTCCCTTGTTGCAGGAGGCGGGGATCATAGCGAAACAGCGGCCAGTAGCCCGAGAGAACCGCGGCCTTCTGCTGTTGCATACCGAAGCCCATGTCGTAGCCATGCGCGATGCAGTGACTGTACGCAATGATGAGCGATGGGCCGTCGAAGGACTCTGCTTCCTGAAATGCTTTGAGCGTGTGCGTGTCGTTGCCGCCAATGGCGACTCGGGCAACGTAAACGTCGCCGTAGCTGATAGCTTCGAGCGCGAGGTCCTTCTTGGCAGTAGATTTGCCGGCGGCGGCGTACTTAGCGACGGCCCCGCGCGGAGTAGCTTTGGACATCTGCCCACCCGTGTTCGAATACACTTCCGTGTCGAGGACGAGAATGTTGACGTTGGCGCCGGTGCTGAGGACGTGGTCCAGTCCGCCGAAACCTATGTCGTAGGCCCAGCCATCCCCGCCAACAATCCACAGGCTCTTCTTGATGAGTGAATCGCAGACAGCGAGAAGATCTCGCTCTTCGATCGAAGTGACATTCGCCAGAATTCTCTTGAGTGCTCCGACCCGCTGCCTTTGTGCCGCGATCCCAGCTTCCGTGGATTGATCAGCGGAGAGAATCTCGTTGCCTAGTGCTGCTCCAATTTGGTCGGAGTAGCGCAAAACGAGTGCGCGAGCGTAGTCCCCTTGCTTATCGAGAGCCAACCGGATACCGAGGCCAAACTCCGCGTTATCTTCAAAGAGAGAGTTCGACCAGGCGGGGCCTCGTCCTGCAGAATTCTTAGTGTACGGCGTGGTCGGCAAGTTGCCGCCATAGATCGACGAGCAACCAGTGGCGTTCGCTATGACCGCTCGATCGCCGAAAAGCTGTGTGAGCAGCTTGATGTACGGCGTTTCCCCACAGCCCGCGCAGGCGCCGGAGAACTCAAAGAGCGGCTCGAGGAGTTGGACGTTCTTCACTTGCGTGTGCGAAAGAAGGCCACGATCAAGTTCGGGTAGAGCCAGGAAGAATTCCCAATTCGCGCTTTCGCTCTCCCTGAGCGGCGGCTGGGAAGCCATGTTGATGGCTTTGTGCTTTGCCTCGCTCTTGCTCTTTACCGGGCATACTTCGACGCAAAGCCGGCATCCGGTGCAGTCTTCGGGAGAGACTTGCAGCGTGTACTTCAAAGTTTCAAATTCGCGCCACCGAGGCTTGGCGGACTTGAAAGAAGACGGAGCACCGGCGAGTAACGAAGAATCGTAGACCTTTGCGCGAATTACGGAATGCGGGCACACGAGAACACACTTGCCGCACTGAATGCACAGGGGTTCATCCCAAACGGGAATCTCCTGGGCAATGTTGCGCTTTTCCCATCTTGATGTGCCGGTCGGAAAAGTGCCGTCGGGTGGCAGCACGCTTACGGGCAGGCTATCGCCGTGCCCGGAGATCATCGCGCCGAGAACTTCACGGACGAATGATGGTGCACGGGAAGAAACGGGAGGCAGGATGTTAAAGGTGCTGGAAGCCCGCTCAGGAACGCGCACTTCGTGCAGACTGGCCAGAGTGGCTTCCACGGCGGCAAAATTCTTCTGCACGACCGCTACGCCCAACTTTCCGTAGGATTTTTGAATCGAAGATTTGATGGCGGCGATTGCTTCATCTCTGGGAAGGACGCCGCTGATCGCGAAGAAACAAGTCTGCATGATAGTGTTCATGCGCGAACCCATTCCCGTTTCGCGTGCGACAGCGTAGCCATCCACCACAAAGAATTTCAGGTGTTTCGCGATGATTTGTTCCTGAGTGTGCAGCGGGAGGTGCGGCCAAACCGTTTGCGCGTCAAAGGGCGAGTTAAGCAGGAATACCGCTCCAGGCTCCGCGGCCTCAAGCACATCCATCCGTTCAAGGAAATTGAATTGATGGCAAGCGACAAAATTCGCTTTGTTGATTAGGTAAGAAGATCGGATGGGCTGGGGTCCGAACCGAAGGTGCGAAACGGTGACGGACCCTGATTTCTTTGAGTCGTACACAAAATAGCCCTGAACGAAGTGGGTCGTTTCCTCACCAATAATTTTGATGGAGTTCTTGTTTGCTCCCACGGTTCCATCCGAGCCCAGGCCGTAAAAAATCGCCCGGGTACCCTCCGGATTTTCAGCGGAGAAGGCCGGATCGTATTCGAGACTGGTGAACGAAATATCGTCCTTGATTCCGATCGTGAAGTGGTTGTGGGGATTTTCTTTTTTCAGTTCGTCGAAGACCGCCCTCGCCATCGCAGGGGTAAATTCCTTGGAGGAAAGCCCAAAACGGCCGCCGATAATTCGCGGACGTGCAAGGAACGGAGCGCGCTTGCCTGTTGCGGGATCGAAGCTCTCCGAAATAGCTGTAACAATGTCCGAGTAGAGAGGCTCGCCGATGGTTCCAGGCTCCTTGGTGCGGTCGAGCACGGCAATGGCACGCGTGGTGGTAGGCAAAGCGGAAAGAAAAGCGTCGGCCGCAAACGGGCGGAACAGTCGCACTTTTAGAAGGCCGACTCTTTCTCCCTTAGCCTGCAGGCTGTCGATCGTTTCCTCCACTGCGCTCGCGGCAGAGCCCATCAACACAATGACCCTCTCGGCGTCGGGAGCGCCCGCGTATTCGAAGAGATGGTAGGAACGGCCCGTGCGCTCTGCGAACCCGTCCATCGCCTGCTGAACGATGGCCGGACAAGCGGCATAGAAAGGATTTGCAGCCTCACGCGCCTGAAAGAAGACATCCGGATTCTGCGCGGTGCCGCGCAACACGGGGCGGTCCGGAGTCAGAGCTCGGTCGCGATGCTCGCGGATGCGCGCTTCACTCATCATCGCGTGCAGATCCTCATCTGAGAGCGGGACGATCTTTGCGATTTCGTGCGAGGTTCGGAAACCATCAAAGAAGTGCAGGAACGGGATGCGAGATTCGAGCGTCGCGGCATGAGCAATCAGCGCCATGTCCTGCGCTTCTTGCACAGAATTTGACGCAAGAAGTGCAAAACCAGTGGAACGCACGGCCATTACGTCGCTGTGATCACCAAAAATTGACAGGGCGTGCGTAGCAATGGAGCGCGACGCCACATGGATCACGGTTGGCGTCAGCTCACCCGCGATCTTGTACATGTTGGGAATCATCAGGAGCAATCCCTGCGAAGCTGTGAAAGTAGTTCCCAATGCTCCTGCCTGGATGGCGCCATGTAGCGCGCCTGCCGCTCCCGCTTCGCTTTGCAACTCAACCACACGCGGTACCATGCCCCAGATGTTCGTGCGCCCCTCATGGGACCACTGGTCCGACCATTCGCCCATGGGCGAAGCGGGCGTGATGGGGTAGATGGCGATGACTTCGTTCAGGCGATAGGCAACGGAGGCGACGGCCTCGTTTCCGTCAAGAATAACCTTCGGGGAAACGCCGATTTCTGCCATTGGCATGCTTTCCTTTAGGCTCTGAAGAACCTGTGGACTATTTAGCGTCAAGGCAGACGGCTTGGACATGCGGCACATCACAAGGGAGTGTGACGGGGATCACAGGCTACAACTTGGCTAGAAATGATTACTTATAAAACCTTCATCGAGCGAGAACTTCAGCGAGCTTGAGCAGATCCAGATCCAGACCTTTTCGCTTGCCAACGATGTCGGCCAATGGCGTAGATGCAATCTCACCCTTGATAAGCCCGACGAGGACACCGAACTTCTCCTGGGAAATACATTCGGTTGCCGCCGCGCCGAACCGGGTAGCCAGCAACCTGTCAAATACGCCCGGCGTGCCGCCTCGTTGCACGTGACCTAGTTTTACGACACGCAAGTCGAACCCGATCCGTTCGCGATGCTCCTTGAAATAATTTGAGAGCCCATCCGCATTGTATTTCGCGCCTTCGGCGACGACCACGGTAGCGTGAGTCTTTCCGCGCTCAGAAGCCTGGCGCAGTTCGGACGCTATGAATTCTGGATCTGTCTCAGCTTCTGGAAGGACGATGCACTCGGCTCCGCCCGCGATGCCAGAAATCAAGGCCAGATAACCGCAGTTGCGGCCCATGACTTCGACGAGAAAGGCCCGTTCGTGGGAGGATGCCGTTACTTTGATCCGGTCGATGGACTCGAGTGCTACATTCAGCGCCGTGTCAACTCCGATGGTCATATCAGAACCGAAGAGGTCGTTGTCAATCGTCGAAGCAACGCCAACCACGGCGAACCCTCGCTGAGCAAGAGCATATGCACCAGCTTGAGAACCATCGCCACCGATGACGATCAACGCGTCGATTCCGCGCCGCTGAAGAAATCGGATGGCATTTACTTGCGCTTCGTCATTCTTGAAAGCTGGGCATCGCAAACTGCCGAGAATCGTGCCGCCGCGCTGGATGATTCCGCTAACATCGCGCGACCCGAGTTGCACGAATTCATCATTCATGAGGCCCGCATAGCCGTGGCGGACCCCAAAGACCTTCCAGCCTCGTTCGACCCCGGTTCGAACGACGGCCCGAATTGCGGCGTTGATTCCCGGAGCATCGCCACCGCTCGTTACTACGGCAATTTGTTTCATCGAATGGCCAACGCGTATCCTGGGTACAAGCGCTATTCAGACCTCAAAGCCTCGATCGGATCTCGAGACGCGGTTCGTCTCGCGGGTTTTATCCAAAACTCGCTCTTGTAAACTCGCCTCTATACCGGTCTGGTTTGTCCTCGCGGGTATCCGCCAACTTCCCACCGCTACGAACATAATCGAGATAGATGCGCCTCGTCAAAATTACGCGGCCGCCGCCCTCTTTGCTTGTGCGGGTGTTGGTTGTGCTTTCTTCAAACGAATTTCCAGAAACTTCCCGTTAACGCATGCCGTGACATTGGAAGGATCAATCTCGATGGGAAGTCTAACTTCGCGGAACATAACTTCTTCCTGCCGCGCTGAACCGCCTGGAATCAATGTGGTCGCCTGCTGCTTGGGCCGAGGCATCCCGCAAATGGTGAGCCGGCGGGGTGCCACCCAAATGTTGATCGTGCCTTCGTGAAAATTTGTGGCGTCCGCGCTCACCCAATAACTGTCGTCAATGGCCATTCTCCCAATGCAGATTGGTCTCAAAAGCGCCGATTCGGCCTGACGCCAGTCTTCTTGTTGGTGCGATCCAGTGCCACGCTTCTCAAAAATCTCGAAAGCGCGACGCGCGACGGCCTCATGTATCCTTCGTGTTTGTTCGTCGGCCTCGACCGCTACGATGTTCAGCTTTTCGCCAGATCTCGAATGTTTCACTGCTCCTGCTAGCCTCATGATGCACCCCCGGTGCGCCTGTTCACATGGGTCACATTTCATGTTCCTGCCCGGCGATGACCGCCCGATATGATTTCGGTCACTCCAAATTGTGATCCTGAACACAATTGGGTATCCGCTGGAAAATAATGCGAAAGGCTGAACGGTTGGTTACGAGAAACCGGCGGGATGATACCTTTGGGAAAAGCGATTGAAATGTGGCGGATGAGCCTGTAAGCCGGATTCTGTGCGGCGCGCCTTCCTGTGAAGGACGGAGTGCAGCGGCGATCATTCCTCTAGGCCGTGATTCGCACCACGGCTCGAGCAGCCTACCCGAGGGTTGCTCTCAGCGATGGATTGCTCCATCACAGAGGGAGCGCACTCACTTACGCGAGCGTTCTCAGCGAGCCGGGCCGGCTCTCCCCTCCTATTTGGCCTTGCACCACGCGGGGTTTTCCGTGCCTCCGATGTTGCCACCGGAGCGGTGGGCTCTTACCCCACCTTTTCACCCTTGCCAAACTGAGCGAGCGTTTCGAAGACGTCTCGCAGGTTTTCCTGCGCGATGCCACCGTGCTTCTCTCGGCCGGCGGTATATTCTCTGTGGCACTT
>JBGPLB010000110.1:0-16236 GCA_041486245.1 Candidatus Acidiferrum sp. | reverse complement strand
TGGATCGATGAAGACAAGGTCCGTAACATCCAGGAGCGAGGATTCGTTGTCCACCAACTTATAAGGGGTCGGCAGGAGCGCTCCTGCGTCTCCCATCTCCACGCGCCGCGGACCAAATGCCCCGAGGTGCAGCCAGACCGAGGACGAACCCGGCCCGCCATTAAACGTAAACATGATCGGCCGCTTCGCAACGTCGCTGACGTCATCCCGCGTGTACGCCATGTAAAAAACGCTCGCCTTCGGCGTACCTTCCTCCGTTTTCATTACGATCATCCCCGCCGTCGCCGTGTACTTGATCTCCTGCCCGCCGATTTTCGCGGAATGTTTAGTCTGCACCACCTTGTCTTCCGGAGGCGGGGGGGTTTTCTTTTCCTCTTTCGGCTTCTCGGCGGCCTTCTCGCCCGGCTTTTCCGGCGGAGTTTGCGCCGTCTGCTGCGCGAAGGAAAACGCAGCGCCAAGCAGAATCAATGCCGCGCAGCTCAATCCCAGATAGCGATATTTCATCGGCGGTGCTCTCCTCGAGTTAGACCGGTGGAAATGGCAGAACGGCCCGCGGCATCGTATTCGAGTGCGGCATCATCGTCAATCGATACAAATAGCTCCAATCCAGCAGCGGCGCTTGCGATTTCACTTGTGCCAGAGCTGGCTCGCTATAGAATGCTGGCACGACACTGCAATCTTTGCTTTTAGGAGCATTCATGCGCCCAGCCCGTCCATGGCTCACCGTGTGCCTGAGCCTCGCCGCTCTTCTGCTGTCTTCGCCCGTCGCCAGCGCCCAGCAAAAAGAAGAGCTTCCTCATCCGAGTACACTTCCCGAGTTGCAAAAAGCCATGAGAGATGTACTCGACAAGCATCACTTGCCGGGCGCGGGCGTTGCGCTCGTCTCGAATGGCAGCTTGTTCTGGTGCGGTGGACTGGGAAAGGCTGACATTGCCTCCGGTCGCGACGTTACTTGCGATACGGAATTTCGAGTCGGGTCCATCAGCAAATCCTTCGTTGCGCTTGCTCTCTTGAAGCTGCAGGAGGAAGGAAAAGTCAATCTCGAAACGCGCTTGCAAGATGTTGCGCCGGAAGTCCCAGTCAAAAACCGTTGGCAATCATCGAATCCCGTGCGCATCGTAAATCTACTCGAACATACCGCGGGATTCGACGATATGGAGGCACCTGAAGTTTATAACTTCAACGACCGTTACGATTACCCGCTTCTCGAAGTCTTTAAGGGCTTCCGGGAACCGCAAGACGTTCGCTGGCCTCCGGGGACGCGCATGTCCTATTCCAATCCGGGCTTCGGCATCGCCGGTTATCTCATCGAAAAAATCAGCGGCACGCCCTTCGATCAGTACATTCGGCAAACTATTCTTCGTCCCCTTGGAATGACCAATGCCGACTTTCCCTTCACCGATGCGAATAGAGCCCTTCTCGCCACTGCTTACGATCACGATCCGCCCCGTGCCCTGCCTGGCTACCCGTACATTTATCTGCGCCCGGCGGGCGATCTAAAAGCCTCGCCCGGCGAACTGGCCAAGCTGGTGCAGTTCTTTCTCCGGCGTGGAAAGGCGGAGGATGCGCAAATCGTGAAGCCGGAGTCCGTTATTCGCATGGAATCCGTCGAGACAACACTCGCCGCGAAGAACGGCCTGCGCCTCGGCTACGGTCTCGCGAACTATACCGAAGTCACCGGCGGCATCGTCACCCATGGCCACGATGGGGGGATCGACGGATTCATCTCCTCGTATCGCTACATGCCGGAACAGAATTGGGGCTACGTCGTGCTCCTGAACAGCACGCAATCGGGCCAGGCGTTGAACGATCTGAACAAGCTGGCCATCGATTTTCTGTCCAAGGATTTTCCCAAGCCGCAGCAGCCCGCAGTCTCGATTCCCCCTGCCGAGCTGGAAAAATTTGCCGGTTATTACGCGCCGCGCGCTCCGCGGTCGCAACTCCTGTCCTTCATCGACGATCTGTCCGGCGGTCTCCGCGTCCGCTTAATCAATGGAGTGCTCACACGCTCTGGTCTTTTCGGCAAGCCGGAAAACCTGGTCCCGGTTGGCAAAAACCTTTTTCGTGGCGAAAAAGAACCCGAAGCGACCACGATTTTTTTCTCCGCCGGCGCAGGCAACATGGGGCTCTCCAGCCAGGGAATGGATGGTTTTTCCTACGGCGAGCGCACAAACATTGCATGGACGTATACGCGGATTTCGTTGCTTCTTCTATGCCTCGTCCTGATGGCGACGTCGCTGCTCTTCGCGGTAGTTTGGATCTTGCGCAAGCTCTTCGGAGGAATGAAAGGAGTGCAACATCTGGCGGTGCGCGCTATTCCGCTTGTGGCGACACTTAGTTTTATCGTTCTGGTCTTCTGCTTCACAAGACTTGGCGGAGCGGATACCGGAAAACTCACCGTCTGGACGTTCGCAATTTTCGGCCTGAGTATTCTCTTCCCTCTTCTCTCGCTTTCCGGGCTCCTTCTGGCCGTTTTCGTTCCCAAAAACCAAATTCACACGGGCGCCCGCATTCACTCCTTGCTCGTCGCATTGGCCTGCTGCGTCGTCGCAGTCTTCATCGCTTCATGGCACCTCATCGGCTTGCGCCTCTGGGACGCGTGATCCCACAAACCTCGCTCCTCAGCTATTCCGAGCAGCCGTAGAACCGGTTCGCGGCGTCGAGTATGCGCGCGAGCCAATCATGCGGTCGCTTTTCCGCCGACGGCAAAATATCCCACCCCGTGAAGACTACGACCATGTCGTATGGCGGCACGACTAAAAGTTGCTGGCCGCCGAATCCGCGCGCGGTCCACGCTACGTCCTCGGGCGTACTCCCGAAGGATTGCAGCCACCACTGGTAGCCATATTTCCAGTCGCCTTCGGCGACAGCCACGTGCGGCGACACGGATTCCTTGATCCACCTGTCGGAAACGATCTCCTTCCCTCCCCACATGCCGCCCTTGAGAAACAGTTGGCCGATTTTGGCGAGATCGTGCGACGACAAATAGAGTCCGCCCTCCGTGTCCGGCAGACCGGTGGGAGACTGCTTCCAGTAATAGTGCATCCCCAGCGGCTTAAAAAGATGCTCGTCCGCGTAGACATCGACATTCTTGCCGGTGACTTTCTTGAAGATATGCGCCAGAAGCACTGTCGCCCCGCTGTTGTACACGAACACTTTGCCCGGCTCGTTCGCCATCGGCCGGTCGATCACATATTGCGCCCAGTCCCGGCTCGCTTCCATGAGGTCGGCGGAGTTCTTCGGATCGTCGTACGGAAGATCTTCATGCCATTCGAAGCCGGCGGTCATCGTCAGCAGGTCGCGCAGCGTGATGCGCTTTTTTCGGTCGTCCAGATTTGCGATCTTTCTAGCCTCGAAATATTTCACGATCGGCGTGTCGAGCCCCGCCGTGAAATCGTTCCGCGTTCTCGCGATTCCGATGGTGACGGAGGTAACCGTTTTTGAAACCGATTGCATGGTGTGCATGTCGCTGCCCTGATAAAAGGGATGAAATAATGTGCTGAAATAATTGTAAGGGCCATGCAGGTCGTGGTTCAGAGGGCCTTCTTTTTTGGCGCGCTCGCCATAAATCTGACCGTAGTCGTGTTTGTAGGACTTTTCGTAAACGGCCGTGCCACAGCGCAGAACAAGCATGCTGTCTACGAGCCCGTACTTGCCGCTGGCAAGATCGGCGTCGAAGGCAGCAAGTTTTTCAGGATCGATCCCAGATTCTTTCGGGGAGCCCGTTGGCCAGTCTTTCGTGCCTGCGCGATCTTGCGCAATCGCGGAGCCGGAGATAAGGCACATCAGAAGTGCCGCTGCCGCAGCGCTTTCTCTCGCAAGCTTGATCCTGCTCGTAATATGCACTGCGCACATTTTCATCGTTTTTCCATTCACTTTTAAATCTCAATCAGCCAGCGAAGTAAATTTCAGAAGCGGGTAGAGTTCACGAAATATTCTTGCAACTTCTCGCGGAAACGTTGCGCGCGCCGCCTCGGACGGCTTCATCTTCTTCCGCACGATCCATCCCTGAAGTTTCTTCCAATCCTCGGCATCTCTCGGCCAGCCCTTCTGCTGCGTCCACTCTTTCTTTTCGAGAGAGTACCAGTAACTTTCATAACGCCGCCCCAGCTTCCTCTGCTGCTGGGCGGGCCAGTTCGGCTGTGCGAGGATACGCGGCTCCGCAATCTGGCCGAGCGCGGACTCCTTGCGTTTCGATCCGGTATAGATTCGAAAACCAGCGGTCACGGCGTCGGCGGAGATTCCGGCGTAAAGCTGGCCAGTCTCGCCCTCGCCGGAGAACGGAGCGGAAACTTTCAGGTACATTTGCGCGCGATAGGGCGTTTTGTCTTTCGCGAAACGAATATCGCGGTTGATGCGGGAAAAGTTCGCGCCGGTGCGGCCGGTGGTGTCGAACCGTGAGTCGAGTCGCAGGACTGCCGGGCTGAGTTCTTCGAGAAAGCGCCGAAAGGGTTTTACCACAAATTCCTGGTATCGTTCGCGGTTCGCGTCCATCCACACTTTTCGATTGTTGCGCGCCAGGTCGCGGAAAAATTGAAATGTCTCGCGCGTGAAAATCGGCTCCTGTTTCGCCATGGGTGGCCCTCGATGCGGTTTGGTGGGGACAAGAGTACACGATTCCCAATCCGCGTCAATTGAACTATGCTGTGCGGCTTGCAGCGGTGAGTGACGGCTGTTCCCAGTTTACGTTTAGGCTGAATTGAGGGGTGTGATGAAACAACGGAAATGGATTGTGGTGGGCATTTTTCTGACTGGCGTGTGTGCGGCAGCGTTGTTCAGTCCTCCCACGTGGGTGGTGAATGCGGACGATACAAAACCCGCAGCGAAAACGGAGCCGTGGAAGCCGGAAGACGTCATCTACCAGGAATTCGTTTCTCAGATGCGGATTTCACCGGACGGGAAGTGGCTGGTGTGGATCAAGTCGACCAGTGACAAAGAAAAGGATGCGCGCGTTTCCAATCTCTATTTGTCGAGCCTCACGGACAACAAGGAGATTGAGCTTACGCGCGGAAGCGATCGCTACTCAAATCCGCGTTGGTCGCCCGACGGCGAACACATCGCGTTTGTGAGTTCGCGAGCGCGGGCGAAAGCCAAGCCGGATACCGCACCGATGCAAATCTGGCTGATCAATCCGCACGGCGGAGAACCTTGGGTATTGATGGAATTGGCGCGCGCGCCGCGCCAGATCGATTGGCTGGACAAGGACACGATTATCTACAGCGCCGAAGAAGATCCGGCTCTCTACGAGCAGGAACTTAAGAAAAAGAAGGACGATTCGGAAGTCGTCGATGACGCCGAGCATGCCGCTCCGGTTCGACTGTACAAGATCGGCATGAAGGACAAGAAAATCACGCGTCTGACGACGAACACAGATTGGATTGCAAGCTGGAGCATTTCGAAGGACGGAAAATTCGCAGTCGCTTCGCACGACAAAAGTTTGCATTACACATTCGATCAAAAAGTTCCCCCCATTGCCGTCCTTCACAACTTGAGTGACGGGACGGAGAAACAAATTTTTACGGAAGGGCGTGTCCGTCCGTTTGGGTTCGAGTGGGCGGCCGATAATTCCGGATTTTACGCGTTGGCGCCCTTTTCGACCGATCCGAGGTTTCTGACCGCGACGATACTCAAAGCATATTTCTATGATTTGGCATCCGGCAAAGCAACGGAAGTTCTTCCGGATTGGGAAAACGGATTTGGTTTCGGCCTCGAACGCGCGCCAGGAGGGTTTGTCGCGCAACTCGCGGCGGGCAGCCGATTTGAAGTGTCGCGTTACACCGCGGAGAAATCAGCGTCGGGCTGGACCTGGCGCCGGCAATCACTGACCGGCGAACATGCGAAGAATATCCAGAACTTCGTGCTGAGCGAAGACGGCAAGACGATCGTCTATCAGTATTCGACGGCGAGCAAGCTGCCACAAGTTTATCGAGCGCATCTCGACGGAACGACAATTATCTCACCGGCGCAGATCACGAAACTGAATGAAAAGCTCGTGACCGGGAGAATTTTTGCAAAAACAGAAGTCATCCGCTGGAAAGGCTCGCAGGACGAAGAGGTCGAAGGAATCCTTTATTATCCGGCGAATTACGAAGCAGGGAAAAAATATCCCGTGATTACGGCGATTCACGGAGGCCCGACGGGATGGGACTCCGACGCGTGGGACGACAACTGGGCTTATCCCGTCAATCTTCTGACGCAGCGCGGCGCGTTCGTGCTGCGGCCGAATTATCACGGAAGCGGCAACTACGGGCTGAAGTGGGTCGAATCGATTTGCTGCGGCAAGTATTACGATCTGGAGACGCCGGACATCAACATGGGTGTCGATTATTTAATTTCCAAGGGCATGGTTGATCCGGACAAAGTCGCGACGCTCGGCTGGTCGAACGGCTCGATTCTTTCGATCAGTCTGATCACTACGTATCCCGCGCGGTATAAAGTAGCGAGTGTCGGAGCGGGGGATGTCGAATGGATCAGCGACTGGGGCAACGTGGATTTCGGAGATTCGTTTGATTCGTATTATTTCGGCAAGTCGCCGATGGAAGATCCGCAGCTTTATATTCGCAAGTCGCCGTTGTTCAAGATGGACAAAGTGCAAGCGCCCGTCTTGATTTTCCATGGCTCAGCGGACCGCAACGTTCCTCCGGCGCAAAGCTGGTCGTTCTTCCGCGCGCTGCAATACTACGGAAAGGTGCCGGTGAAGTTCGTGGTGTTCCCCGGCGAGCCGCACGGCCCGCAGAAGCTGACCCATCAGATCCGCAAAGTGGAAGACGAAGTGGCGTGGTTCGACAAATATTTTTTCAAGACGGCCAAAGTAGAAAACGAAGCGGTAAGAAAAGACTCGCCCCTCGAGGCGGAGATTCGACGCCGTAGGGTAGCGGATTCCCAGGGAATGTATGGGACGAAGACTCGCACTAAAGACGGTGGCGAAGCTCTCGTTCCTGAACTTGTCAAACGTGGCGACCTTGAGATCGGACGGTTTGAGGTCACCACAATACAATACATGGGCCTCCCTAGGACTCCAGGGGAACGGAAGACGGATGGCCGTCGCAAGGCCTACACGATCTTTGAGCCGCGGCCACTGCCGAAGTTCTCAAGAAGTGAGTTCAATTTCCCTGTCAGCGGTATCTCGATCGAGCAGGCAAAGTCGTACGCCTCCTGGTTGAGCCACCTGACTGGTGAAACATGGCGCCTGCCTTACCAAGACGAAGTGGAGAGCCTTTATGACCAACGTGAAGGCGAGAACACCCTCGATTACTGGGCTGGATATGCGCCGAATCCTGAGGACGCGGCGCGGCTCCGCGAAAAAGCCAAGGAGCCGAGCGGTACAGCACCGCTGCTCAAGGAAGTCGGCAGCTTCCACGGTCAGGGCAAAGAAGACGAGGAGCCCCTCTACGACCTTGGAGGAAACGTCGCCGAATGGGTTTTGACGCGCGACGGCAAAGGCAAATTGATGGGCGGCAGCGCGGATTGTCCCGCTGATCCGAAGTCTAATTGCGCGCCTGCGCCGGAATATGTTGGATTCCGCGTGGTGCGTGGAGCAGCAAAACCGGTGCAACCGCCGAAATAGAACGTCGCGAACGGAAACCAAGACGGGCACGGCGTGCCGTGCCCCTACGAGAGGTCGACGGCCAGATTGGAGCTTGCGGCTTCGTGATGGCGGAGCTAGCCTCGTTTCATGAGCGATTTCACACCTACCAAGAGAACAAGAGTTACGCGGAAGCCCGACCGGGCACACTACGAACGGCAGACGGTGTACGACATTTTGGATCAGGCGTTCGTTTGCCATGTCGGGTTCATCGCGGACGGAATGCCGGTTGTTGTGCCGACAAATTACGTGCGCGTGGGCGACAAACTTTTTCTGCATGGCTCGACGGCAAGCAGGTTGATGAAGACTCTGGGGAGCGGGGCGCCGTTTTGCCTAAGCGTGACACTGCTCGACGGAATTGTCTTTTCGCCCACGGCAACGGGGCATTCGGTGAACTATCGATCGGTTGTGGTCATGGGGAAAGCCGAGCCGATTGAAGATCCGACGGCAAAACTTGCGGCGATGCGCGACTTCGTCGAGTACGTGCTACGCGGGCGTTGGGCAACAGTCAGGCCGCCGAGCGAGCAGGAACTGAAAGGCACGATGGTTTTGGCCGTGCCTCTTGTTGAGGCGTCCGCAAAAATACGCACGGGGTTTGCGGTGGACGACGGCATGGAATACGCCGGGGGCGCATGGACTGGCGTGCTGCCTTTTAAGTGGACGCCAGGCGCGCCGATCGGCGATCCGCGAGGCGACGCAGCTACTCCCGTACCGGAGAGAATCCAGCACTACTCCCGACCCCAATAGGGCCCTCCCCCCTCCCCCTTTTTTTGTAAGTGCGGATTCAAAAGGACTTAACATTTCCATAAGTCTTTTGAAATCAACACTTACGGGCTTCGATGTAAGTGTTGATTATAAAGGGGTTGCAGGGCTAGAGAGCAGGCAAAACGCGGCCTGCTCCGATGTATTCATTCTAAAGATCTTAGAGAATGGACCGACAGGAGTGTCAGAAATGAAAAAGCGGCAGAAGGTCTGCCGCGCTTTAAGCTTACACAATGTCCTAAACTTAAGAATACCACAAAATGGGAAAAATGCAAGGACCAATTTGAGAGCTTGTGGAACTGCGGGCAGGGATGGACATCGGCTCGAAAGCCCTGTTGACGTCCAACAGGAATATGATAGGCTCCCGATTTCTCCTGTTGACCGTCTAAAGGAGAGCTGTCATCCTCCAACATCCGATTTGTCGAGGGACACTGCAAGCGCTTGAGAGTACGGCGGACTAGACTATGAGCGATTTCTACAAAACTCTGATGCGGCGTTTTGCGGCACTCTTCCTGTGGAAGCATCTCGAACAAGAGCTGGACGCGGAGGTACGGTCGCATCTGGAAATGGCCGTGGAGATGAACCTGCGTAGAGGGATGAGCGCGGAAGAGGCACGGCGCGAAGCGCTTCGCTCTTTTGGCGGCGTCGAGCTGGCCAAGGAACTCTATCGCGATCAGAGAGGACTACCCATGATCGAGACCACTCTTCAAGACTTGCGGTTTGGCTTACGGATACTGCGGCGGAGCCCGGGCTTTTCTGCGTTGGCGATCCTCTGCTTGACTTTGGGGATTGGAGCGAATGCGGCGGTCTTCAGCTGGGTCGAGGGAATTTTATTCCGTCCGTACCCGGCGGTAAGTAATCAGGAGAGATTGCTCGCTCTTGGTGGAACGGAGCGCGGCGAAGCTGGCGGCACACCTCTTTCCTGGCCAGACTTCGCCGATCTGCAGCGGAGTTCCACGCTTTTTGACACACTTTTTGTGAGCAAGATAACGGGGACTACCCTCAGTATCGGCGACCGCGCCGAGCGCACCACCGGAAGCATCGTATCGGCGAACTATTTTGATGCTATCGGGGTTCATCCGATTCTTGGGCGCGGCTTCGAGGCGGGCGAAGACACGGGGCGGAACGCTCATCCTGTGACGGTGATCAGCTACCAGCTGTGGCAAGGACGATACAAGGGCGATCCGCAAATCATCGGGAAAACGCAGAGGCTGAATGGCGAATTGCACACGATAGTGGGCGTCACGCCGGAAGGATTTTATGGGACCTTCGTCGGCTGGGCGATGCAGTTTTGGGTGCCGGCGTCGATGGAGGAAATCTTTGAATCGGGCGGGTACAAACTGGAGGATCGCGGCGCGCGGTGGATTGAAGCGTACGGGCGACTCAAGCCCGGAGTGACTCGCGAGCAGGCGCAGGAGGAGACTTCCGCGGTGGCGAAGCGGCTGGAGGCCGACTATCCGGATACGAACCGCGGGCGCAGCATGCAACTGTGGCCATTGTGGCAAACGCCGTTTAATAACGCGCGCACGCTGCTGCCAACGCTGGAAATCATGCTTGCTGTCGTGTTTTTTGTATTGCTCATTGCGTGCGCGAACGTCGGGAACCTGCTGCTGGTCAGGTCGTTCGCGCGACGACACGAAATGACGGTGCGGCTGGCGATCGGGGCGAGCCGCGGGCGATTGCTGAAGCAACTTCTGACGGAAGGGGTGATCCTTTCGGCGTTTGGCGCGGCCGGAGGTCTGCTTGTTGCGTATTGGTGCCGGCATGCACTGGTGGTGCTGTTCCCGGCGCGGGGAGGGGTGTCGATGCACCTGCCGGGGGAAATCGATTGGCGAGTGCTGGCGGTGAGCGCCGGGGTATGCGTGATCGCGACACTCGTGGTTGGGCTGGTTCCCGCGATGCAGAGTGGCAGGATCGACCTTGCCGGGGCACTGAAATCCGATTCGGCGGGTGTGGTTGGAAGCCGTGGAAGAGCGTTGGTTCGTTCGGGTTTAGTTGTGGTGCAGGTGTCGCTGAGTTTCGTTCTGCTGGTGGGCGCCGGACTGTTGCTGCAGAGCCTCCAGAGAATCCGTAATTCCAGCCCGGGTTTTTCGACGCATGGTGTGCTCTCCACCGCAGTGGATGTGGTGTCGGCGGGCTATGATGCGCAACGCACGAAGAATTTCCAGGACGAGCTGATGGATCGCGTGAAGGCGCTGCCCGGCGTCGAGTCGGCTGTTTTCGCGCGAGCCACGCCGCTGGGCTACGGAAGTTATTCTGAGAGCCCAATTGCCGTGGACGGCTATCAACCTCCGCCGGAAGAGCAACCTACCGTTGAGTACAACGAAGTCGGGCCGGACTATTTCGTGACGATGGGGATTCCGCTGGTGTCGGGGCGGGAGTTCACGCGCGGGGACAATGAGAAAGCGGCGCTGGTTGCCGTAGTGAATGAGACGATGGCCGCACGATATTGGCGCGGTAAAGATCCGATTGGCGAGCGGGTACAAGTGAAAGGCCGGTGGATGCGAGTGGTCGGCGTGGCGAAAGATTCCAAGTACCGGAGCGTTCGGGAGACACCGAAGCCATTTTTCTATGTGCCGTGGCGGCAGAATTTCTCTGTTGGGGGTGGGTTGTATGTGCGAACTCCGCTAAGCCCTGAGACGATGGCGACGGCGCTGGCCCGGGAGGTCCATGCGCTGGACGGCAACCTGGCTCCGTACGAAATGATCACGATGCAGGAGCAGGTGGATCGCTCGACGTCGCCGCAGAAGGTGGCCGTGACTTTGGTTGGAGTGTTGGGTGGGTTGGCGCTGCTGCTCGCGGCCATTGGATTGTACGGCGTGATGTCTTATGCGGTGTCGCAGAGCGCACGCGAACTGGGGTTGCGCATGGCGCTTGGAGCGGATGCATCCAACGTGTGGCGGCTGGTGATGTCGCGGGGATTGGGGCTGGTGGCGGGCGGAGTGTTGCTTGGCGCGGCGGTGGCTCTGGCACTGACGAGGTTGCTTGGAAACTTGCTTTATAAGGTGAGCCCACGCGATCCGCTGACGTTCGGGGGAGCGTTCGCGGTGATGACGATCGCGGCGCTGGCGGCGTGTTTCTTGCCGGCGTTGCGGGCGACGCGGACCGATCCGGCGCGGGCGTTGCGAGAATAACTTTCCACAATTAAATCCTTCTGCGCGCGATGATGTCCTGAGGCGTGATTTCGCGTGGCCGACTACTTCTTGGCGGAGGAGCCAGCGAAAGCGGTAGCTACGCCCAGGGAGATGAGCATGCCGCCGGACACGTAGCGCTGGGTGCGCATCCAGCGCGGGTTGCCGCGGAGGCGGTGGGCTACCGTGCCGGAGAAATAGGCCCAGAGGCTGTCGCTGAACGTTCCCATACAAGAGAAGAGAATGCCGAGGGAGAGGATTTGTGTGGCGACGTGTCCGCGCAATGGATCAATGAATTGGGGCAGGAAGGCGAGGAAGAAGAGAGCGGTTTTGGGATTGAGGACGTTTACGACAATGCCTTGGGCGAAGACGCGGCTTAGTGTGGTTCGTGGTGCGTCTGGAGAGGCGTTGAAGGATTCGTCGCGGCGGAGTTTTTGGACGCCGAGATAGATGAGATAAGCGGCACCGAGGTATTTGACGACGCTGAAGGCCATGGCGGAAGAGACGAGCAGGGCGGAAAGGCCGACGGCGGCTGCGGCGGTGTGGATCAATGTGCCTACGCCGATGCCGAGCGCGGAGACCAGGCCCGCGTTGCGGCTGTGGCCGATGCTGCGACCGACGATGTAGAAGATGGCGGGGCCGGGGATGGCGAGGAGCAGTGCGGCGGCACCGACGAAGATTAGTAGTGAGGCGTGGCTGGGGAACATAGCTGTTTAGACGCGCCGTCACGCGGCGGTGAGCAGGATGGGGTCGCGCTTGGTGATGACGATGGTGTGCTCGTAGTGAGCGGAGAGGCTGCCGTCGGCGGTGCGGACGGTCCAGCCGTCACGGCCGAGGGAAACTTTGCCGGTGCCGACGGCAATGATGGGCTCGATAGTGATGACCAGGCCTTCGGTGAGGAGATGGCGGGCTTCAGGGTCCGCGTAGTTGGGGACGCTGGGCTCCTCGTGAATGGTGCGGCCAACGCCGTGGCCGCCTAATTCGCGAATGACGTGGAAGCCGCGGCGGCGGACTTCGCGCTCGACGGCGCGGCCGATGTCCTTGGTGCGGTTGCCAACGTGGGCAGCGGTGAGAGCTTGGCGGAAGGCGCGTTCGGCGCAGTGGGCTAGTTCGCGCGAATTTTCAGTGGCGGGAGAGACCTGGATGCTGACGGCGGAGTCTGTGTGGTAGCCGTCCTTAACGGCGGTGAGGTCGAGCTTGACGAGGTCGCCCGATGGAATGGTGCGCGGGCCGGGGATGCCGTGGACGACTTCGTCGTTGAGGCTGATGCAGACGTCGCCGGGGAAATTGTAGACGAGCGGAGGAGAGGATTGGGCGCCGTTATCAACGAGAATGCGCGAGCCGATTTCGGAGAGTTCGGCGGTGGTGACGCCGGGGCGGACTGCAGCGGACATGGCGCGGAGGGCTTTGGCGACGATTTGGCCACAGGCGCGGAGTTTTTCGAGTTGGTCGGGGGTGGTGATGGACATAAGGAATGATGAGCTAACTTATCAGAATAGTTGGTGCAGGGCAAAAGCGGAAGAGAAAAGTACGGGTCTAAAGACCCGCCACTACAACGGCGGGGAGTCTTTGGTGTTGTAGTGGCCAGCCTTTAGGCTGGTGCTTTTCGTTTCCAGGGTGCGCACCAGGCAGTGCCGAAGAGAGATCGTTTCATCCAATCGATCGTCTGCGATCCTGAAAACCGGAACTCAAAGGGGTGAGTACAGAGATTCTTGCGAACGGGATTCCACCAGATATAGGCGGCGACATCTTCGATTGGATCGGACGGACGAAGGATGTGGTCATAGTAGCTGGCCTCCCAGAGACGGTGACCGTGTGATTTCTGGAATTCAAAGGCGGTCCGTTTCTTGAAAAAACGGATAAATTCGCGGAGATCGGAACGGTCGTGGGTTCCCTCCGCAAGGATGTGAATGTGATCCGGCATGAGGCAATACGCGTGGAGAAGGAAAGAGTGCGTGACCGCAGAATCGAGAAGGAGATCGAGGACGCGTTTAGCGTGATTTGCGTCAGAGAAATGCGGCTCGCGGCGGTCACAGCAGACGGTGACGAAATAGGATTGCCGGCCAAAGTAGTTTTCGGAGGCTAGGCGGGCGTTCTTACGGTGATATGGCATGGTGCAGACAATTCGAAGAGAAAAGAAAGAACGGGTCTGAAGACCCGCCACTACAACTAGTGGCAGCCGCAACCGCCGCCGCAGCAGCTGCCTCCGCCGCTAGAAGAGCCTCCGGATGGAGCGGAGGAGCCTCCGGAGCCGGCCGTGGCGAAAACGGAGAGCTGGATGGTGGCTTTTTTGCTGGCGCATTTGGGGCAGGAGATTTCCTGCTGCTTGTTGATGACGATTTTTTCGAAGTGCGTTTCGCAGTCTTCGCAAACGTATTCGTAGATGGGCATTTGGTTACTCCGCTGGATTCCCTTTCATTATAGCAGGAGCATCGCAAGGTAGAGAGCGAGGACGGGGCGCGAGCGGGCTCAGCTCATGTACAGGCCACCGTTGGGGTTGATGGTTTGGCCGGTGATGAAGGAGCTTTGGGCTAGCATGACAGCGATACGGCCGAGTTCGTCTACGGAACCGGTGGTGCCCACTGGAATGCGGCTGGCGATGTCTTTGGGGAGGCCGGCGATCATGTCGGTTTCGATCAGGGCGGGGGCGATGGCGTTGGCGGTGATGCCTTCTTTGGCGAATTGCGAGGCGTAGGAGCGGGTTAGGCCGAGGATGCCTGCTTTGGTGGCAGCGTAGTGCGGGCCGATGACGCCGCCGTACTGGGCGGCGACGGAGGAGAGGTTGATGATGCGGCCCCAGCGGGCGGCGCGCATTCCTGGAAGAACGCGCTGCGTGACAAGAAAAACGGAAGTTAGGTTTACGCGGAGAAATTCGTTCCAGATTTCTTCGGTGACTTGATCCGCGGGAAGAATCTTGGCGATGCCAGCGTTGTTGACGAGAATGCCGACGGGGCCTAATTCGCTTTCCGTGGTTTTGACCAAGCGCTCGACATCGGGGGAGATCGAAACGTCCGCTTGGACCGCGATGCACTTGCGGCCTGCGGCGCGGATTGACTTGCTGACGGCCTCGGCGGCCTCCGCCTGGACACGGTAATTGACGGCGACATCGGCTCCGGCACCGGCCAGAGCCAGGGCGATGGCCTTGCCAATGCCACGGCTTGCGCCTGTGACTAGCGCGACGCGTCCGGAGAGTGTGCTCATCGGAAAGGCTCCTTCAGGTGGTCATTCAAGTGAGTGGGGCAAGCCCCACCCCTACAGTGTAAATGCGTCTGGCTCCGGAGGACCGGAGCCAGACAGTATCTGCGGAGTTGGCAGGATGCCGTGAGATTGAGTTAGTCGCCGGCGACGGCTTCGGAGGCCTTTTCAGCAGCGCTGGGCGCGGTGGCACCATTGCCATTAGAGTGGCCGTTGCCGTTCGAATGGCCGTTACCGTTGCCATTGGAATGACCGTTGCCAGTGGCTGGAGCAATTGTTACCGGTTTGCCTGCGTTGGCGAAATTGGCTGGGGTGGCTTTGGCGATGTCTGAGACCGTGCCGATTTGAACGACCGTCGGCTGGGGCTTCTTGAGAACGAGCTCTTCGTAAATGGCGCGAACTTTGGCTTGTTCCTCGAAAGCCTTCTTGCGGCGGGCGCGATCTTCTTCCGCGGCGGTCTGCGGAATGTCGTGTTCGAGGTGGCGGACGCGTGCCGCGTCATCGGAGTCAATCTTGAGAGAGTGCTCAAAGCTCTGGAGATTGACGCTCTTGCCCTTGGCGTAGATTTCGTGCTTGCCGTGGTTCTTGTACCACTCGGCGACGGTCGCGTTCTTGTGCATGTTCTCGATAATTTGGCGCCAGCCTACGCCGGTGTTGTAGGCGCAGAAGGAGATTTCGCCCTGCTGCGTGGCGTAGGGGATGATGCACATTTCGGTGCGGCGGAAGTCGTAGTTGAAAAGATCCTGGAACCACATGCCAGCGATGAAGAGGAAGTTCCACGGATCCTGGCGGCGCTTCATGGCGTCGTCAATCTTGCGATCCGGAGAGGTACGGCCATACTTAAACGTGGCTTTCTTCGTTAGAGCCCAAGTCTTGTCAAACTTCTTGAAGAGAGCGGTCAAAGTAAGACCCTTGGGTCCTTGGAAGGGATGGTAGTTTTTGAGGAGTGCCATCGCCATCATGAAGTTTGAGAATTTCTTGCCGCGAGCCGCGTCGGTGATGGCGGTGACGTCCTTGGTGAGCTGGACGGCATCGAGGAAGCGCGGAACGGGCGCCCATTCCTTGGTCTCTTTGTTGATCATAAGGGCGGTGCCGACGCCGCAATTGGGGTGGCAGCCGCAGGAGAGCGAACCCCACTGCGATTCGTTGCCCTTGACCATGTCCGCAAAGCCAGCGAAGGTGCTGACGAAAGAGATGGGGAACCAGTCGCGCGTGGGCTCGACCTTGCCTACCTGCCGGCTGACGTCCTGCGCCAGATGCGACAGCGTATAGCGCTGGCGGAGTCGGCGCTCCGGCGTAATGTCCTCATCGCGGCCGGTAAAGGAAACCGGTTGGAAGGAGACGAAAGCGATCTTCTTGGGGTTCTCCATCGCGAACTTCACGACCGCGCCCACTTGATCGTTGTTCACGCTGTTGATGATGGTGACCACGAGCACGATTTCGATGCCCGCGGCGTGCATGTTCTCGATGGCGCGCAGCTTCACATCGAAGAGGTTGCCAACCTGGCGATGGCTGTTAGCGTCGTTGCCAATGCCGTCGAACTGCAAGTAGGCGTAGCGCATG
>JBGPLB010000109.1:0-16374 GCA_041486245.1 Candidatus Acidiferrum sp. | reverse complement strand
CGCACAACGCAAAGCAAAAATAGCTTCGAGACGAACGGTAGAGGGACGCAGTCATGAGGGTCGGCTCCTGAAGGGGACGCTATATTGTGCCGCAACAGAATGCAAGATTGCTGTAGCCGCGGTCTTGAAGACCGCGGGGTTTAGAGCATACTCCAAGCACGACTTATACGACTCGCAGAGAATGGACGGGCTGGCGAGGATCTGAACTCTGGTCCGATGGCGCGCAGGCTACACGAAGGCAGCGATGCCGGTGATGCGTTCGCCGATCACCAGCTTGTGAATGTCGTTGGTGCCTTCGTAGGTGTACACGCTTTCGAGGTTGTTCATGTGCCGCATGATGCAGTAGTCGTCCACGATGCCGTTCGCGCCAAGAATATCGCGCGCCTTGCGCGCCGTTTCCAGCGCGATGGCCACATTGTTCATCTTCAGCATGGAAATGTGAGAGAAATCCACTTTGCCGTTGTCCTTCAATCGTCCGACGTGCAACGCCAGCAGTTGTCCCTTCACAATTTCCGTGATCATCCACGCCAGTTTTTCCTGCACGAGCTGGTGCGAAGCAATGGGCTTGTTCGCAAATTGCTTGCGCGTCTTGGCATACTGCAGCGCCGTGTCGTAGCAAGCCATTGCCGCGCCCAGCGCTCCCCAGCCGATGCCATAGCGCGCCTGATTCAGGCAGCCCAGCGGCCCTTTCAGTCCAACGACATTCGGCAGCAAATTTTCTTCCGGAATCTCGCAGTCGCTGAACGCCAATCCCGAAGTCACCGACGCGCGCAACGACCATTTTCCGTGCACATCCCACGCTTTGAATCCCGGTGTGCCTTTTTCCACCAGGAACCCGCGAATTTTTTCGTCCTCGCACTTGGCCCACACCACCGCGACGTCCGCGATCGAGCCGCTGGTGATCCACATCTTCTCGCCGTTCAAAACATACTTGCTGCCCTTCTTCACCGCCCGCGTGAGCATCCCGCCGGGATTCGAGCCAAACTGCGGCTCCGTTAATCCAAAACAGCCGATCGCTGTGCCTTGCTGCAACATCGGCAGCCACTTCTCTTTTTGCTTGTCGTTGCCATACGCATAAATCGGATACATCACGAGAGCGCTCTGCACAGAAACGAAGCTGCGCAGGCCGGAATCTCCGCGCTCCAGCTCCTGCGTCACAAGGCCATAGGCGACGTTGGACATACCCGCGCAGCCATAGCCCTGCAAGTTTGCGCCGAAGAATCCCAGCTCTCCGAGTTGTGGCACGAGGTGTTTCGGGAAGGTTCCCTCGCGGCTGTGTTTTTCGATGATGGGTATCACTTCGTGGTCGACGAATTGCCGCGCTGTCTGCCGGACCAGCCTTTCTTCGTCGTTCAATTGCGAATCAAAATCGATGAAATCGACACCGGCAAATCCAGCCATTCATTCCTCTTTCTGAACCGCGGTGTTTCCGCGCGAGATTGTAGCAAGGCCTTTCCGGCTCCAGCAATCATACCGAAGATCAGCGAGACAAGTTGCATCGCAATGCGGTCGCGAAGAAAAGCTCTGGCGGTGCCACGAACTCACCTTGCACCACAATGGCACAGGCGACGCGCTCCGACTCAATTTAGGAAAGAGCGGGGCCTTTGGTGCTGACTAACGTACTGAAATCAAACAAGTTGAATGCTGTGAAAGCGTTGCAATTCGGTACCGGATGTGCACTCCCTTTCCGCGGGAGGTTGAAGTGTCTGGGCTTGAAGTGATAGCGGGAGCGCGCAGATGGATCGTTAAACACGGCGTATGAGAAATGCATCCATTTTACGCAAACTGACCTTCGTCATCGTGTGCACAAGTCTTGCTGGTCTGAGCCTTGCATGCCTAAGCTTTGACCTTTTCGAGAAAGCCAGGTTTCGTGCCGAGATGACCACTGAACTTACGGTTCTCGCCGATACTCTAGGAGCAAACACGGCAGCCACTCTGGCTTTTGACGATCGAAAGTCCGCTCAGGAAATGCTAGCCGCCCTCCGGGCGGAGAGTCATATCGTCGCCGCATGCCTTTATGACCGTCATGGAAAGGTCTTCGCGGAATATCGCCGCGACGGGACTGACCGTGAGTTCACGATGCCTCCTTGGCGAGCAGACGGAGCACAATTTGAGAAGAATTCGCTCACTCTGTTCCGGACTGTCTCCGTGGGCACCGAGAAAACCGGGGCCATCGCCATCATTTCGGACCTCGGCGCGCTCCAGGCGAACGTCAGGCAATACACGGTGATTTCCGCGGTGGTCATCCTGATCTCCGTCCTGGCAACGTATTTTGTTTCCACGCGGCTGCTAAGACTAATCACGGAACCCATACTGCATCTGGCACACGTTGCGGGCAGAGTTACCACCAAGAAGGATTACACCCTTCGTGCGATCCCACGCGGTAATGACGAAGTGGGATTGCTCATAGGCTCATTCAACCAAATGCTGGAGCAGATTCAGGAACGCGACGCGGCACTGCAAGGAGCAAAGGAGGGATTAGAGCTCCGCGTCCAGGCGCGCACCCAGGAATTGCAGTTGGAGGTGAACGAGCGAATGCGGGCGGAAGAGGCGCTGTCGGAAGAACGAAAGGTGCTGCGAGCATTGATCGACAACGTTCCCGATTTTATGTACGTAAAAGATGCGGACTGCCGATTTTTGTTGGCCAACCTGGCGGTAGCCCGGCAAATGGGAGCGAAGACTCCCCAGGAGCTGCTCGGAAAGAGCGATTTTGACTTCTATCCTCCTAAGTTGGCCGCAACATTCTACGAAGACGAACAGGCTGTAATTCGATCAGGGCAGGCAGTGGTCAACCGCGAAGAGAAAGGCATGGATTCTCAAGGGAACGAGAGCGAGATTATGACCACCCAGGTACCGATGAGGGACAAGAACGGGAGAATCACCGGGCTCGTGGGCATCGGCCATGACATTACTCATCTCAAGAAGGTGCAAGCAGAAATGAAAGTGGCGCGGGAGGCCGCGGAGGCAGCCAGCCGCGCCAAGAGCGAGTTTTTGGCCAACATGAGCCACGAGATTCGCACGCCGCTGAACGGCGTCATGGGAATGACGGATCTCGCGCTCGAGACAGAGCTCACAGCGGAGCAGCGCGAATATCTGGAGACCGTGAAAATGTCGGGGGACACTCTTCTGACGGTCATCAACGATATTCTGGACTTCTCCAAGATTGAGGCCGGAAAGATCGACCTGGAGGCCATCGATTTTGATCTGCGCGAGAGTTTGGAATCCACGCTGAAAACGCTGGCCCTGAGGGCGGACGAGAAGGGACTGGAATTGCTATGCGAAGTGGCGCCGGAGGTGCCTGAGATCGTGCGAGGGGATTCGAGCCGGCTGCGGCAAATCGTGATGAACCTCGTGGGCAACGCCATCAAGTTCACCGGCAACGGGGAGATCGCTGTGAAGGTCCAAGTCGAGGGGAGAGAGGGCCTCGACTGGCTCTGTCATTTTACCGTAGCCGATACTGGAATCGGAATTCCCGAGGATAAACGCAAATCAATCTTTGAACCGTTTTCCCAGGCGGACAGTTCCACTACACGAAAGTACGGAGGCACAGGATTAGGGCTGACCATTTCGACGCGTCTGGTGCAAATGATGGGCGGCAAGATTTGGGTGGAGAGTGAAATGGGCCTTGGAAGCCAGTTCCACTTCACAGCGCAATTGGGAGCGGCAGACGCCAAAGAAATTAAGGTGGGCACGATCGCCCCGCCGGAGCTCCTGCAAGGCGTGAAGGTCCTGGTGGTGGACGACAACCGCACCAACCGCCGGATTCTTGAAGGGATGCTGATGCGCTGGCAAATGAAGCCGACTTTGGTGGAGGGCGGCATGGAAGCACTTGCACAACTGTCCGCGGCGCGCGAAGCGGGTGAGCCCTATGGGCTGATTTTGACGGACATGCATATGCCGGACATGGATGGCTTCACATTGGTCGAACAAATCCGTAAAAGGCCGGAAGTGTCCACGGCCACGATTATGATGCTTACTTCGGCGGGCCATCGCGGCGATGCAGCGCGGTGTCAGGAACTGGGGGTCTCTGCGTACCTGCTCAAGCCTATCCGACAATCCGAGTTGCGGGAAGCCGTTGCTCGCGTGCTCGGTGCGCGTGAGCAGGAGGGCGCCATTCCATTGGTCACCCGTTTCTCGCTGCATGATGCACGCGAACCAGATGCGTTCCTGAGCGTGCTGATTGCGGAAGACAACCTTGTTAACCAGCGTCTGGCAGTGCGTCTATTGGAAAAAAGAGGACATCAGGTTGCAGTAGCGGCTACTGGATTGGAAGCCTTGAAGGCGCTGGAAAAGGAGAAGTTTGACCTTGTGCTCATGGACGTCCAGATGCCCGAGATGGATGGGCTCGAGGCCACTGTGGCAATACGACAAAAAGAAAAAGGCAGCGGACTCCATCAGGCCATTGTCGCGTTAACCGCTCACGCCATGAAAGGGGATCGCGAGAAATGCCTGGCGGCTGGAATGGATGGCTATCTCACGAAGCCAATTCGGCCGCAGGAGCTCGACCATCTTCTGGCGATCTACGTTGCGCGGCACTTGAAACTGACGGAGGCCAATGAAACTGTCGCGCCCACCATGTGAAGAGGCCCTTGATTTTGATGAGAAGCCGGCCCTTGGTCGGCATTTTTTGTGATAGAGAGTAGAATCCGCTTTAAGTTCGGCTGGACAAGCTCCTAGTTCTTGTCGAAATGCGAGTCAGAATCAATTTAGGCGACTCCGCAATTCCGAGGACGTTCTCTGCCACTGAACGACGGCTTCGGTCAGGTTAATCCCACGGTTCCCAGGATTTACGTAGCTGAGAATCGTTCTTGCTGCCCTCCCAAATTGTAACGTTTTCACCCGTCTCGATTTAGAGCGTCGTCCCCTCCTCGAGAAATAGGAAAATAAAACTCATGAATTCAATGTATTACGGGAATTCACGCATTGGTTCCGGAGCTGCTTCAACTAGCAGCGTACAGAACCTGATTTAACGCAGCGGAGCACCACGGGGTGCCTGCTGAGGAAGAAGCGGATCAAAGATGCTAGCCGAATCCAGGCAAGTTGCAAAACGTAAGGGCCGGCAAGCCGGAGTCTCGATGCTGGAACTCCTCATCGGCTTGGCCGTAATCTCGGTCATGAGCGCCGTCGCTCTTCCATCCTTCATGCAGTCCTACCGCATGTACCAGCTGAACGACGCCGCCAACCAAGTTGCCGGTGTTCTCAAATTCACTCACTACGAGGCCATCCGCACCAATGTTGCGGCCGGGACTCCGCTGAAAGCGCAGGTTATTGTAAGACCACTCGGCACCTACATTTTCACCGATTCCAACAATAACGGGAACATACAAGCAACGGAAAAGCAGGCGCTATTTCCCGGTGCGGTCACCCTGGTCGCCTCTGCCATTGTCCCCAACACGGCGGGCCTGGCTGGCCTAGTGGGCGTTCCCGCCCTAACGAACATATCTCCCGTGAATGGATTCGTCTCCTTTGACCAGCGGGGAGCTGCTGCGCCTCCAGCGGTCAGCGTTCTCTACATTGGAAACACGGCATTCCCGAATTTGGGCAATCGAGCCGTCGTCGTGCTTCCCACGGGTTCGATACAGATTTGGTCAACGGATAGTACCGGCGCCTGGTCTCGGTCCAACTAACTGCGACGAAACGACGAAAGAGGATGAGTATGGGAAGGATATTCAGCAAACAGCGGTCTAAACAGAGCGGTTTCACCATGATCGAGACGTTGTTTGCCACGATTGTCATGGTGGTGGGCGTTGTTGGAGTAGCGCAGCTCATCCCATTGTCGATCCGTTTGAATACCGCCAATCGCGACGATTCCACGGCGCTGGTGTTTGCCCAGCGGGAAATCGACGAAATGGTGGATCAGCCCGTCTCTGCGACGACGTTTAGCGACCCTCAAGGGGTCTTATGTCCTCCGGCAACTAATTGCAACCTGGGGAATGCTGCCACGCCGAAAGTGCCCGTCGGCAGCCCGGTAATAATGTTCAACAACACGAGGCCATTGATCGATTTCACGCAAGCAGCCGTTGCAGGTTATAGCTTCAATTATACCGATCCCGACGATCCGTTTAGAGTGGCCTACGACGTTCGCTGGGCTGTCATTACGTACGCGCTCGCGGGAAATGCAACCGGCAAGCGATTCATCGTGGGAGTACGCCGGACGGGCGGCAACATTCCTCTCCTGCCGGTTACTCTCGATGCCATGGTGGAAAAATGAAGTTCGCATCTAAGCAGAAGAATCAATCGGGTTTCACGATGCTGGAGCTGATGATTGCAGTGGCCATTTTCATGATCATCTGCGGCGCCATCTTCACGCTGCTGGGAAAATCCCAGAAGCAATTTCGCACCGAGTCCCAGCTTCTCGCCTCTTTTCAGGAAGCCCGGCTCGGACTGGATCAGATTGTTCGAGACGCCGGTGATGCGGGATACCCTCCGCAGAATCATTTCGCGGTATTGCCCGCAGCGAATAACTATGCCATCGGGCCACTCGGCTGGATGCCGGGCTATCTTGCGGCAGCTCCCTGCCTCATTGGCACGGCTGGCGGTGGAACGTGCGCCACGCCGAGCGATTGGGACGTAATCTTTGAAGGAGACGACAACGACGGGACGGGCGTGAATTGGATCCGCTATCAGTTAGTGGGCACAACACTTTTCCGCGGCTCCGTAGCGAAGAGCGCGCTATTGGACCCTGTTACAGCCACAGGCGCCGCGGGCGTCATGCTCCCTTACGTGACGAACGTAATGAACAACGCGACGGCCGCTCAGATTGCTACATTTCAAGTCAACTATCCCGCGATGTTCCCCGGGGGAGCCCCACAACCCATCTTTCAATTTACTTGTGACACGCCCGGGGGAACGGTGCTCTGCCAGAACGCGGGAGTCAACAATTCGCCCTCGAATGTTCGCGACGTTCAAATCAGGCTCATCGTCATGTCTCCCCTGAACGACGCGCAGACGAATGCAGTCCGCCTAGTGGAACTGAATGGGCGCGGACACCGGCTCAATCCGAACCAGTAGAGGTATGGAGAACAACATGAAATCCAATTACAGCAGCCTCAGAACCCAAAAGGAATCGGGAGTTGCGCTGCTCGTCGCCATTTTTGTATTGATGCTAGTCAGCGTGATCGCCATTTCGCTAATCATCGCGTCCGGAGGCGAGAGCGCTTTGGAGGGCAACTACCGCTCCTCGGCCGCCGCTTATCTTGCGGGTACCGCAGGTCTGGAAGAAGCACGCGGACGGCTGCTCAAAAAGAATGCGGACTATTTCAACAACACGGTCGCCAATTTCATACCGACGGCAGCGCCCCTGCCCATCGGTCAGGTTCGCTATATCTTGAATCCTGGGCCGGGCGAAGCCCTGGGGACTTTGCTGGCTACCTATCCGGACAACGAGTATGCGGTGGAGTTTGGCGCAGCTCCCGTTGCCGGGAATGTTCAGACGATCGCTTCGGTTTCCACGGTTGTATCCGCCGGGACCACCTACTATGGGCCGCAGTTCAAGTGGGTACGCATTAATGCGGCTACAGAACGGTCCATCCAGACGAACGTGGACGGTGTGCCCGGTCTGGACAATACCGCTCCCTTGTTCTACGACCCTGCCCACTTGCCAAAATCGAGTCTCATTGTTCCTCCCATGGCGGGCGGCGTCCCCAACCTTGTCGCTACTCCCAGCGCCAAACAAGCTTTGGAAATCACCACTCTTGCGGTGCTGCCAAACGGCACTCAAAAGATCCTGCAATACGTTGTGACGCCCGTCTCGTTTGGCTTGAACTTTCCCTCGGCGCTTACGATGGCGGGGGCTATCGGTACATTTAATGGTGCGAATTCGAACCCATATCACATCAATGGACAGGACGGATCCGGCGGCGGGCCTGCGGTTCCTGGCTGCGCGCCGAACCCAGCTACAATTTTGCCGGCCATCGGAGTAACGGCGGGAAACGACGCTGCCGGCAACCTCACAAACCAGAATCAGGTCGCCGCCAACCTTCCGCGCCCCGGCAACTACGACGGTGCGCCTGCAAACCCCCCGATCGCCGGAAATGTTGCCAGCGTAAGCAATGTGGGCCTGACGACAGCAATTAGCACGCCAGCCGCCCTGAATCAACTTGTTCAGACGCTCGAGCAAAACGCCGATGCGGTTATCCCCAATCCACTCCCAGGGCCAGGGATAAATAATAGCGGCACGACCTACAACTATGGCGGAGCTGGATGGCCTGCGGGAATGTCAGCTGCCAATCCCCAGATCGTCGTCGTTGACGGCAGCTTCGATTTGGGACCAAACACCGGATACGGCTTGCTTATAGTGACGGGCAATTTCCTCTACCACGGCAATTCCGGCTGGAATGGAATTATTCTCGTCATAGGAGAAGGCACGACAACATTTCAGGGCAATGGAGGCGGCAACGGCTCGTTTAACGGCGCGATTTACGCGGCTACGACAAGGGACGCCGCCGGCAATCCATTAGCAGCTTTCGGTACAACCAACTTTGACATCAGCGGTGGCGGCGGCAACGGCATTTACTACGACAGCTGCTGGGTCAACAACGTGCAGCAGCCGCCGACGTACCAGGTACTTTCTTTCAGAGAATTACACTTCTAGGAATTCAGGACCGGAAAAATGAAAACGAGAAACTCGATGCTGTCCGTTACACTCCTCACAACCGTTGTGTTCCTCGGTTGTACTTCCGCTGCTTTCGCTCAAAGCGATTCGCAAAAAAACGGGACGCCAGCCAAACAGAAGAAGCCGGCGCCAAAACAGCATAAAGTCTGGACGAACGACGAGCTTGCGACGGTACGCTCGCCCGCCGATGCCTACATCGAGGCTAAACAACGGCAGACCGACAAGTCTGATGCAGCTGTCCAACCTGCTTCGGACAAACAGCCTGCCTCCGATGCACATAAGACCTACCGGTCGCCATTACTCTCGAACCCCAAGACGCCGGCCGATGCCGACAGAATGATTGCCTGGGAACAGAGAGACATTGCCGGCCAGGAAGAGTATATCGACTCCCTCAAAAAAGAGATCGCCGATGCCGAGGAAGGGGAGCGCAAGGACCGGCTCTTGAAGGTCTTTCAAGAGCGCCAGCAGATACTCGCAGACACGCGTAAAGAGATGCAAGACCTTCAGGGAGATAAAGCCAAGCTGCAAAAGCAGGAATCGGCACAGCCGCCTTCACAATAGACTCAGACTTGTGAGAGTTGAGTTTTGGTCCCCCGACGAAGCAGGGCCAGTCTTTCTAGGCTTAGGCACCCAAATGCAAGAGCTGCGGGCGAACGCAGGTCCAACGACGTTCGCGGATATTCAAAACGGTAAGCTCAAACACTTATTTCTTGGCCGTAAGTTGCTACGCTCGTCTCTTTCTGCTCCAATATTTGCGTGACCCTTTCGAGAAAGTGCTCGCCCACTAAAATTCTGATCTTCGATGTCGATGGGGTCCTGGTGGACGTGCGCGGCTCGTTCTGGCTTTCCGCGCTCGAAACCATGCGTTACCTCACCGGCAAGCCCGTCCCCTGGTCCGAACTGCACAGATGGAAAAGCAAACCAGGCAACAACGACGACTGGAGCATGGTCTCGAACTGGGCCACTGCGCTGGGCCGCCCAACGACGTATGAAGAGGCGCGTGCGGCTTTCCAACAGTTCTACTGGGGAAAGAACGGCAAGGCAGGCAACGTTCGCAAGGAAAAGCTCGTGGTGACTCCCCGGCAAATCGAGCGCTGGGCTCGGCGTTTTGAGCTCAACCTGTTCACCGGACGCACCCGCCAGGAATTCTCCTACACGTTTGATCGCTGGCCCGCCACGCAGCGCTTCCGGACCGTCATCACCATGGACGATGTGAAACGCAAGAAGCCCCATCCCGATGGCTTGCTGAAAATTCTTGGCCGGCGCGATCCGGCAACCGCGCTCTACGTTGGCGACAACGTGGACGACGCCCTCGCCGCTCGCGATGCGCAAGTGCCCTTCATGGCCATTCTGCCCCCCGGCACCTTTGAGTACCGCAAACGCGCCGCGCGCTTCCGCGAACTCGGGGCGTTGTCGCTCCTTCCCCGCGCAACCGCTCTCAGTGATTGGCTGGACTGACGCGTAGCTCGTCCCGAAAACTGCTCCGGCGCATTGACGCTGCTCAGCTTGAAGTCTAATATCCGCCCATCGAAACTGCGTTAGCTCAAGACAAAAGGAGAATTCTTTGGCAAATGAGCTTGGAACTACTACGCCGCGCCGCCTTGGGCGCCTGAAGCGCTGGCTCGGCCGCGGCTTGCTTGGCCTGCTCATCCTCGTCGTTTTGGCGGCGGTTGTGGGAGCGAGTTATCAGGCCATCGAAAACAGCGCGGATGCGCGCCGATTCCCTCAACAGGGCAAATCCGTTTTACTCCCTCAGACCTTTAACAACCTCGCTCTGAATCTTGATTGCCGAGGTCAAGGCAGCCCCACCGTGATTTTGGACAGCGGCCTCGGCGTTCCTGCGATCGGATGGAATCCCGTCGAGACGGAAGTCGCCAAGTTTGCGCGCGTCTGCTCGTATGACCGCGCGGGCTACGGCTGGAGCAGCCAGAGTGAAGTTCCACGCACGAGCTTGCAGATTGTGAAGGAACTGCACGCGCTACTCGAAGCCGCGCAGGAAAAGGGGCCGTACATTTTGGTCGGGCATTCCTTTGGCGGCTACAACGTGCGTGTTTATAACGGGCAGTATCCCGGCGAGGTCGTTGGCATGGTGTTGGTGGATGCTTCGCACGAGGATCAAAACGAGCGTATGTCCACTGCATTCCAGGCCTACCTGAAGAAAGCCAACGAGCAGCTCCAGAGGCAGAAATTGCTCGCTCCGCTTCTAATCCGCTTCGGCGTGGCCCGGTTTTCTCAGCGCAACCAAGCGGAAAGTCCGGGCGTTTCCAAGGAGTTTGGACAGGAAATGCTTTATCTGCAGCTTCAGCCCAAATTTATTAATGCAACCGTTTCAGAGATGGGCTCTTTTGCGGAAAGTGCTAACGAAGTCCGGGCGGCGGGTAATCTGGGTGATAAGCCGCTTGTCGTATTGACGGCTGGCAAATCGGTGGATCCGAAACAATTGCCCGAGGGGCTTTCCACGAAGGACTTCGACGACTTTCGCCAGATCTGGGTGAACGAGTTGCAGGTGAAGGAGGCCCAGCTTTCGACGCGTGGCAAGCGAATCATGGTTCCCGATAGCGATCACATGGTTCCGTTTGAGCGGCCTGACGCAATCGTCGCCGCCATCCGTGAAGTTTTCACTTCCACCAACGCCGGGAATTCCGGCAAATCCAGCGAAGCTGGCAATCCAGGGTCACGTTGACGCAAACCTGTACCGGATGTTATAAAATACTGTTTAAATAGGCAGCGACAGGCCCACCGTTTCGCCCCTTCCTGGTTAGCGGGGCACGGCGCGGCTGCCAATCCGGTGGCCGGTCCGTGGCCCCAAAGCGAGTTTTAGGCCACACAACTTAATGCAAGAAATTGTTCGCCAACTGGGAGAACTGTTCCTTCAGGCTGTGCCTACAGTCCTGATCATCCTCCTTTTTTACATCATCTTGCGGGCACTTTTCTTTAAACCATTGCTTAGCGTGATGGCCCAGCGCGAAGCGCGCACCGTGGGTGCGCAGAAGGCCGCCGAGCAGGCTCAAGCTGCCGCCGCGGAAATGGCCAAGCAGTACCAGGACGCCCTCAAGCAAGCCCGCGCGCAGGTATACGCGGAGCAGGAAGCTGCCCGCAAGAAACTGCTCGACGAGCGCGCCGCGGTGATCAAAGAGGCTCGTGCCGCGTCAACGGCGCAGGTTGCTGCTGCAAAAGAGCGTATCGCCGGCGAAGTCGCCGCTGCTCGCCGCGAAATTGAAGCCACTGTTGCACGACTTTCCACGGAAATTGCCCGGCGGATTATTGAAACGCCACGTCCCGGCAGCTCCCCAAGAGAGGCCCGTTGAGGCAAAGATCCATGAGGCCGCACGAATTCAATCGAAGCGGGCGGCTCTACGTTAGCTCGAGTTTGTTTGTTCTTTTTTTCTGTGCCGCTCTCAGCGCGCATGCGGCTGAAGAAGGCGGCAATTCGGCGACGGAGAGCGCAAACGAAATTTTCAAGTGGATCAACTTTGCGATTGTTGCGGCCGTCTTGCTTTGGCTCTTTGCGAAAAAATTGCCGGCGTGGTTTCGCGGAAACGCCGACCGGATTAGTTCCGCGATCACCAAAGCGACGGCTGCCAGAGAAGATGCCGAGCGCCAGGTGCGCGAAGCGGAGACCAGGCTGGCGCAACTGCAACAGGAAATCGCCACGCTTCAGGCCCACTCACAAAGCGAAACGTCCGAAGAAGGCGAGCGCATCCGCGCCCTCGCGCAAAGCGACGCCAAAAAAGTTGCTATCGCGGCCCACGCGGAAATCGAAGCTGCGGAGCGCGCCGCTCGCCTGGAACTGAAAGCCCTGGCTGCATCGCTCGCCGTTGACGGCGCTGAATCCCTTCTTGCGAAACAGCTCACGCCTGCCGCGCAGCAGACGCTTGTAGATACGTTTGTAAAGAGCCTTGAGGGGAGGCCGAATTGAAGTCCGCCAGCCTCCAATATGCCAACGCGCTCGCGGACGTGGCGCTGGCACAAGGAGCGGCCGATGCGGCCGTCAAGCAATTGGCGGACTTTGCGTCGGCCTTCGGCGTCTCCGCAGAGCTGCGGAATTTTCTGTCCAGTCCCGCCGTGGCGCGCGATGCAAAACACGGCGTCATTGAAAAAATCTGCTCGCGCGTCGGCGCGGGCAAAATCATTCGTAATTTCCTGTTTGTGATCGCGGATCACCATCGCTCGCATATTCTGCCGGAAATTGTGGCCTCTTTTCAGGAGGTTATCCGGCAGCGGCAGGGCATCGCCGAGGCGGAGATTTCCTCCGCTGTCGAGCTGAGCGCGGCGCAAAAAAAGCGTTTCGCGCAATCCCTCGAGCGCCTTACCGGCAAGAAAATCCAGGCTAAGTATTCGCTGGACCCCGCTCTTTTGGGCGGAGCGGTTGTGCGCGTGGGCGACACCATTTATGACGGTTCGGTGCGCAACAGCTTGAATGAGATGCGCGCGCGTCTAGTAGCGGAATAGAGATCAGGAGCAGGCATGGCGAACATCAAAGCAGACGAAATCAGCAAGATCCTGCGCGAGCAGATCGAAAACTACGAGCAGACCGTTTCGGTGGACGAAGTCGGCGCGATCATCAGCGTCGGCGACGGCATTGCGCGTATTCACGGCCTCGAAAAGGTGATGGCCGGCGAAATGCTCTCCTTCCCGAAAAACATTTTCGGTATCGCGCTCAACCTCGAAGAGGAAGAAGTCGGCGCCGTGCTCCTTGGCGAGTCGGCCGAATTGAAAGAGGGCGACGTCGTCAAGCGCACCAATACCATTATGTCCGTTCCCGTGGGCGAGGCCCTCGTCGGCCGCGTGGTGAATCCGCTCGGTGAACCTCTCGACGGAAAGGGTCCCATCATTTCGAAGCAGCGCAATCCGCTCGAACGCATCGCTCCCGGCGTCCTCGACCGCCAGCCGGTTCGCGAGCCGCTCCAGACCGGCATCAAGGCTATCGACGCGATGATTCCGATTGGCCGCGGCCAACGCGAATTGATCATCGGCGACCGTCAGACCGGCAAGACCGCCGTCATTCTGGATACCATCATCAATCAAAAAGGCGGCGACGTTACTTGCATTTACTGCGGCATTGGGCAGAAACGCTCGACGATTGCTCAAGTCGTGCAGACGCTCAACGACGCCTGTGCGATGGCTTACACCTTTATCGTCGCCTCGAGCGCCGCCGCTACCGCGTCGATGCAGTACATCCCTCCGTTTGCCGCGTGCGGCATGGGCGAGTATTTCCGCGACAACAAGCGCCATGCCGTTACGTTTTACGACGACCTTTCGAAGCACGCGCAGGCCTACCGCGAAATCTCTTTGCTCTTGCGCCGGCCGCCCGGCCGCGAAGCCTTCCCCGGCGACGTGTTTTATCTCCACTCGCGACTATTGGAGCGCGCCGCCAAGCTCAATGACAAGCTCGGCGGCGGCTCGCTCACTGCGCTTCCGGTAATCGAAACGCAGGCCGGCGACGTCTCCGCGTACATCCCGACGAACGTAATCTCCATCACCGACGGACAGATCTACCTCGAAGCTGATCTGTTTAATGGTGGCATTCGACCCGCCATCAACGTCGGCATCAGCGTCAGCCGCGTCGGCGGCAATGCGCAGGTCAAGGCCATGCGCCAGGTGGCCGGCACTCTGCGTTTGGATATGGCGCAATACCGCGAACTCGCCGCCTTCGCGCAGTTCGGTTCCGATCAGCTCGACAAAGTTACGCAAGCGCAACTCGCCCGCGGCCAGCGTCTCACCGAAATTCTTAAGCAGGATCAGTACGTGCCGCTCTCCATTGAAAAGCAGGTGCTCAGCATTTACGTGGCGACCAGCGGCGCAATGGACTCCGTGGCCGTGGCCGACGTTCGCCGCTTCGAACGCGAATTCCTGCAGTTCGCCGAGGCCAACTATCCCTCGGTGCTGAAGAATATCGCCGCGAAGAAAGCTCTGGATGACGGCATTAAGGCGGAGATCAAAACTGCCGTGGATGGATTCAAGGAGCGTTTCACGGCTTCCGCTGCCGCGGTCGCCGCGAGCTGAGCTGGCTTACCTAACTAACGACCATGCCCACACTTCTCGATTTCCGGCGCCGTATCCGCTCGGTAAAGAACACCCAGCAGATCACCCGCGCGATGAAGTTTGTCGCCGCGGCTCGCTTGCGGCGCGCGCAAGAGGCGGCCCTGGCCGCCCGCCCTTACGCCAAGGAGCTCGCGCGCATGTTGCGCTCCATCATGTCGCGGATTGAGCAGCCCGAGCACCCCCTGCTCGCGCATCGCCCGGAGGAAAAAATTCTCGTCGTCGTGCTCACCGGCGAACGCGGCCTCGCCGGCGCCTTCAACTCCAATATTTTGCGCAAGGCCAATGAATTCTTCCGCCCCAACAAGGGCAAGAAGCTTTCCGTGATTCCCGTGGGGAAAAAGGGCCGCGACGCGTTGCGCAAGGCTGGCTTCCACATCCCCGCCGAATACGTGAATGTTCTGGCACGCGTTAATTTTGGAACCGCCCGCGACATCGCAGCCGTGGTGACCGATCTTTACGCCAAGGAAGAAGCGGACTCGGTTTACATCGTCTTCAGTGAATTCAAGACGGTCATGACGCCAAACCTCGTACTCGAAAAGCTTCTGCCCGTTGAAGCGATGCGCGCCGACGAAGAATCCGCCGTCGAACAGGCCTCCGCGCAGGTCGACTACATTTACGAACAGCCAAAAGAAAAGCTCCTCGGCAAGTTGCTGCCGCGCTACATCGAAACCCAGATCCTTCGCGCCATGCTGGAATCCTCGGCCGCCGAGCACGCCGCGCGCATGACCGCCATGGAATCCGCAACGAAGAACGCCGGCGACGTCATCGAGGCCCTCACATTGCACATGAACAAAGTTCGCCAGGCAGCCATCACCAAAGAAATTATTGAAATTGTCAGCGGGGCGTCATCCACCGCGTAGGAGAAGGCATGGCAGAGAAATACGCAGCCGTCGGACACATCGTGCAGATCATTGGACCCGTGCTCGACGTCCAATTTGAAGCAGGGCATTTGCCCTCGATTTACAACGCCGTTCGCATCACCAGCGAAGGATTCAGCGTTCCCGAACCGATCGACGTTACCGCCGAAGTGCAGCAGCACCTCGGCGAGGGCCGCGTCCGCTGTGTCGCCATGGAGCCGACCGAAGGTCTGGTCCGTGGCATGAAGGCGTTCGACACTGGCGCGGGCATCACCGTTCCCGTCGGGCGTCCGACTCTTGGCCGTGTGATGAACGTGCTCGGCAAGCCCGTGGATCAGCTCGGTCCGCTGACGAGCAAGACCAACTATCCCATTCACCGCCCCGCGCCTTTGCTCTCCGATCAGTCCACCACTCTCGAAATGTTTGAGACCGGCATCAAGGTCATCGACCTGATCCAACCCTTCTTGAAGGGCGGAAAAATCGGGTTGTTCGGCGGCGCGGGCGTCGGTAAAACCGTTCTCATTCAGGAATTAATCAACAACGTCGCCATGCAGCATGGCGGCGTTTCCGTCTTCGCGGGCGTCGGCGAACGTACCCGCGAAGGCAACGATCTCTGGCTGGAATTCCAGGAAGCCGGCGTCGTTGTTCCGGGAAATTCGGAGAAGTCACGCGCGGCTCTAATTTACGGCCAGATGACCGAACCACCCGGCGCGCGACTCCGTGTCGGCCTCACCGGCTTGACCGTCGCCGAATATTTCCGCGACGAAGAGCATCTCGACGTGCTCCTCTTCATCGACAACATTTTCCGTTTCGTCCAGGCGGGCTCGGAAGTTTCTGCGCTCCTCGGCCGTATGCCTT
>JBGPLB010000108.1:0-16497 GCA_041486245.1 Candidatus Acidiferrum sp. | reverse complement strand
CTTCTTCGCGTTGACTTGCTTGCGGCTGCAACCTAATAATATGACCACGCGATGGCGGTTTCCTTCCAATGATTGGCAAAATCGTTTCCCACTATCGAATTGTGGAGAAGCTTGGTGGGGGCGGTATGGGTGTGGTGTACAAGGCCGAAGACCTTAAGCTGGGCCGCTTTGTCGCCATGAAATTCCTGCCGGAACAAGTCTCCAAAGACCATCTGGCTATCGAGCGTTTCCAACGGGAAGCTCGGGCTGCTTCGTCTTTGAATCACCCCCACATCTGCACCATCTACGATGTAGACGAGTACGAGGGCCAGAACTTCATTGTCATGGAGATCCTTGAAGGACAGACGCTTAAACATCGCATTTCTGGGAAGCCCTTGGACATGGACCGCGTCCCTGATTATGGCTACCAAGTCGCTGACGCTCTCGATGCGGCCCACTCCAAAGCCATCATTCACCGCGATATCAAGCCCGCCAATATTTTCTCCACCGACCGCGGCCAGGTGAAGCTTCTCGATTTCGGCCTCGCAAAACTCTTGCCGGAGCGGAGAAGCACGACAGTGCCCGGAGAAAATTCGTTAACGACCAGTCCGACCACGCAAGACGCCCATCTCACTAGCACCGGCATGGCGGTTGGTACTGTCGCCTACATGTCTCCCGAACAAGTTCGCGGTGAAGAACTCGACCCGCGTACGGATCTCTTCTCCCTCGGGTTAGTCATTTATGAAATGGCCACTGGCCAGCAAGCCTTCAGCGGAAATACTTCTGGAGTTGTTTTTGAAGCCATATTGAATCGTGCGCCGACTCCCCCGGTGCGCCTGAATCCGCTGATTCCCCCGCAACTTGAGATGATTATTTCCAAAGCCCTCGAAAAGGATCGCAGACTGCGCTACCAGACCGCCTCCGACTTGCGGGCGGACTTGCAGCGCCTCAAGCGCGACACGGATTCATCCCGCATTTTGCCGATCAGCTCCAGCCAATCTTCTCACCAATCCATCCGCCGAAATTGGATTCATTTCGTCTGGGGCGGCGTGCTTGCTCTGATCCTGTTTTTGTTCGCGTTGAATGTAGGAAATTTTCGCGATCGCTTGCTGGGGAGAACAGGCCCCTCCCGCATCGATTCGATCGCCGTGCTGCCCTTCGACAACGTGAGCAAGGATTCGAAAACGGAATATCTAAGCGATGGGCTCACCGAGAGTCTCATCAACAGCCTCTCCCAGTTGCCAAACCTCACGGTAATGTCGCGCAATACCGTTTTTCGCTATAAGAGCCAGTCCATGGACCCGGAAAAAGTGGGCCGCGATCTCGGTGTCCGCGCCATCCTCACCGGCAGGCTCATCCAGTCCGGTGATGACCTGATGATTAGCGTCAATCTCGAGGACGTCCAGGACAAGCGGCAGATCTGGGGCGCGCAGTACAACCGCAAACTTTCCAATTTGGTGTCCGTGCAGGAAGAGATTGCAGGCGACATCTATGGCCGCTTGCGCCCCAGGCTTTCCGGCGAAGAGAATCGTTTGCTCTCCAAGCGCCCCACCGAAGACGCCGAGGCCTATCAGCTCTACCTGCAGGGCCTGTTCTATTGGAACAAGTGGACGGAAGCGGATTTCAAGAAAGCCGCGGATTATTTTACGCAAGCTGTTCAGAGAGATCCCCGCTACGCCCTCTCCTATGCCGGTCTCGCGGACACCTACAGTTTGCTAGGCGACTCCGCGTACCTTGCCCCAACGGAGGCCTGGCCTAAGGCCAAGGCCGCCGCCATGCAAGCTCTTAATATCGACGACACCCTCCCCGAAGCCCACACCTCGTTAGGTCTTGTTAAGGAACATTACGATTGGGACTGGAACGGGGCTGAAAGAGAATTCAAGCGCGCCATTGAGCTCAACCCCAGCTCAGCCACCGCGCATCTTTGGTACGGCGACTTTCTCGCGAACTCCGGGCATCTCGAGGAAGGAATGCGTGAGATGAAGAGGGCTCAGGAACTCGACCCGATGTCCCTCATCATCAACACCATGATGGGATGGCAATACTATCTCTCGCGCCAGTACGATCTAGCGGTCGACCAGTTGCGCAAGGTTTTGGATCTCGATCAAAAGTTTGCCCCAGCCAGGCGAATTCTTGAGGGTGTCTACTCCCAGATGGGCAATCAAAAAGAGGCTGTTGCCGAGAGAGAAAAAATTGTTTCACTCTCGGGAAGCCCTGAATTGGCGGCCTCCATCGAAGAGGTTTTTTCCAAGTCCGGGTACAACGGCGTCCTTCGAAGCTGGCTGGATGGAATGATGGTGATTTCGAAGTACGGCTACGTCTCCTCCTACGACATCGCCCAAATCTATGCCCGCATGGGTGAAAAAGACAAAACGCTCACGTGGTTGGAAAAAGCCTATGGAGAACACGACAGCGGCCTGGTTTCTTTAGCCGTCGATCCTCTTTTCGATAATGTCCGCTCGGACCCCCGGTTCCGCGATCTGCTCAGGCGCCTCAAGCTCTCTAGCTAATCGCCGCGCCGCCGCAAGCCAGCCTCTTCCCGGCCCGCTTCGAGGCCGCGGCATGTCGTTACCGCAGCGGATAGTTAGCCTCGCCGGGAAGGTGCCCATCCACACGTAAGACTTTCAATCCGGGCCGCACGTTTCGCGCATCCACAAAGGCGATAGCGCCCGGCATGGCTGTCACAAGCTCATATTGCATATCGTTCGAGTACACAATCTTTGGCGGTGTCGCCGCTTCCGCCCGGAAGATCTTCGCCACCCAATATTGCTTGAATTGGTCTTCCGACATTTGGTAAATCACTTTCAGCACTACATCCCGCTCCCTGGCCACCGGCGCGCGAATCAGCAGCACCACCGGCAGCTTCGAGTTCCAATATTGCCGCTCGCCGAGCAGGACCTTGCGCACATCGGCAAGGCTCAGATCGCTTACCGGAGTGTCCGGGTTCACCACCACCGCGATGTCCGTCCCTCGTGATGTCTGTCCTTCCGCGCGCCAGGAGACCAGGGTGCACATCAAACATGCCGTCCAAAGAATTGCCGCAAGCCGTTTATAGGTCATTTTCATCGTAGGGCTCATTAAAATGTAAAACTCGTCTGCAAAAACAATCCATTGATTGTGGGTGTCCCCGGTAGCCGGCTGGCGTGGCGGTATTCGGTCTTGAACGCCGCATAACTTGAAATGTCATAGCGCAGCCCGAAGATCGACTCCACCAAATCCAGGTTTGTAAACACCGCCTCGTTTTGCGGCGTGTGTAAATATTCAAATCGATAGTACGGCTTCAGCGTCTTTTCAAACCACGGCAGCCGGTAGCCCATCTGAACATAAAACCCCGGATTGTTGGTGCTCACGTTCGTGAAATACTGTCGATGGTTCACGTTGGAAAATTCCGCCAGAAACTCCGGGTCTCCTCTCGTCCACGCCAGATGCGCCGAAGTGATCCATTCCCGGAAGTTTCTTCCATCCGCGAATGTGATTTTGTCGCGATACACGGACGCCCCAATCTGTAGCCCGTACAGCTTCACTGGCCGCGCGAATACATTCGCCACCCACGCGCGGTTGTTGTTGTTGTCTCCCGCATCACCCGGACGGCTGATCGTGTCTCCCCGTCCATTGCCCACGCCAACGCTGTAGCCTAGCCCTGCCCCGCCTGATGGAATGTTTCCCTCCGCCAGAAATCCCACGAAGTGGATTGGAGTAAAAGTTCCTCCCACTTTCACAATCTCCGGCCGGTCAATGGATGTCTCCAGCCATGCTCCGTGATGGAAAGCTGTATTCCAATATCCGATCGGCGTGTGATAACGCCCGAAGGAAATCTTGAAATAATCGTTATAGTCGTATCGGATGATGGAACGCTCCACCTCCACCGTGTAATTGGTCGGGTGTGCGTTAAACGTCATTTCCCCAAAGTAGCTGATTTTCGGTGAGAGTGCCGACGCTAGGTGCAAATCCAGTTGGCCAAGATTGAAGCCGCTCGTCGTTCCTTTCTGGTCCGTTGCGGAAAAGTCCATGTCCGCAAACCCTCGAATCTGCAGATTGGGATAATGCGGCTCCATTTGCCGCACCGCCGCTTGATCCATGTGCCCCTCCATTTGATGCGAGGGCTCGGTCTTTGCCGCCTCTTGCTGAACTTCCGGGTTCGGCGCCGCGGAGGGTGCGGTAACGGCCGCGGTGGTGACGGAAGGGGCCGCCGGACGCGCCTCGAGTTCGGCGACACGCTTCTCCAGTTGCTCCACCCGCTCCAGCAGGGCTTTCACCTGCTCCGCCTGTTCGCTTGCAGGCGGGCTCTGCCCCCACGCTGCCCCCGCTGCAAGTGCCAACATCGCGGTGACGACTAGTCCTCGGTGCATGGCTACCCCCTGTCTGGACTTCGGCTTATGCCCTGAATGAGAATGTCTACGTTGTGCCGCTAGCAAGCGGACCTATGATTTCTTTCCCGCCAGGCAAGTAATTCGCGTTCGACCCCAATGTGTGGCCACATTACCCAGCGGGAAGTTCTGTGTATTCTATGCTCAGCATATCCAATGTCAAAACATACTTTGCCCGCCGGCAAGTTCGAGAATCCAATCCCCGAGTCCCGCTAGATTCACGAATCGAGATCTTCAGTCGGCGTGTGGCCCGGCTGACCCAATCGCCACTCTGTCAAGCTCCAGTCGATCAAAGAAGCTTTCGCCTGATCACAAATCAAAATGACGCGGAGGGTGCCCCAGGTTCATTGTTTGAACCTGGGTCTTGGGAAACATGGGGGAAACATGGGGACGAAACATGGGGAAACATGGGAAACATGGGGAAACATGGGGACAGACGGAACGTTCTTCGATAGCATGTGAGTTATGTCTTTCGAGGCACTACTCGAACCCGCATCGACCCCGGCTTTGGAGAGGAAACGCCCCGCCTGTCCCCAGTTTCCCACCCAGTTTCCCACGCAACACCGCGCACTCTCGCGGACCGACGGAGTTGGCCTTTTGAGCGATAATTGGCGCGCCCGGGAAGGGAACAGAACAAATGGGAAACGTCCCGTCTGTCCCCCAGTTCCGAGAAATTGCTGCTTGTGCATACAGCCCACGAGCTCATACCCTGAGAGACTCTCATTCGGATGGTCCGAAAACACGATGCGGAACAAACCAGGGAACATCGCGTTAGCAATTCTCGCTACTTGCATGCTCGCGGATATACTGATTGCAAAGCCTGGAGACCAGGGCGATTTTCTAATCTCGATCGGAATCTTCGGAGCGCTCCTCAGCCGTGCCCTTTTGGACGATCCTCAATCCTTCGCGATCTGTTTTTTGGGGCTTGCACTAACAATCGAAGGAGTCTTTAGGAATCACGGGATCATCGATCGCGACTCCGACTTTTGGTACGTACTTGGCCTCGTAATTGTCGGGCTATATGCTTTTTGGGAGAAGATTCGAAACTGGTTGTCCCTCTAGGAAGCCCGAGAAGCCCGGAGAAGCCCGGGACAAGAAGCCCGGGACAGACGGGACGTTTTCCGATATTTTGCTCGTGATCCTCCCCCATTCTCCACGCACGGAATCATACGACACTCGAATCGCCTGACTGCCTAGCTTCTTCACCCGGCAGTGGGGGGAGTTGCGGCTCCGCTCCGGTCCAAGCAAACACAACTGTTAACAAGACAAGACCTGCTTAAAAAGAGATAATGCTTCCATCTCTGACGGAGTTCTCTCAGGGAGCAATGTCGCCTTTCTCCCTGAGCAAATTTTTGTTTCGCCCAGTGAATCTTTCGCCGCAACCACTTCATGTTGCGGGGTGGTTGTATCTCGGAGTCGTAAGGCGTGACCTCTTCGCCCCAGCCAGGCCCGCGCAACGCGGAGCGTCTTCTCCTAGTGCTCTTTCTGCTCTCTCTTCCCCTGCTCAATCCCTGGGTGCGCGGAGATGGCGTCGGCTACTACGCTTTCGCGCGCGCTCCGCTCATCCAGCACAATCTCGATTTCACCCGTGATTATCAGCAGGCCAACCCTAGCTTCCGCGAAAATCGCCTCGACATGAACAACCAGCCAACCCCTGAATTTCGCACGCGCACCGGCCACCTCGAAAATCACTTCACGGTGGGACCTGCGATTCTCTGGGCTCCCTTGCTTCTCGTCGCGCACGCCGGCGTTCTTCTCGCGCGCTCTTTAAGCTCTGCCATTCCCGCCGACGGCTTCTCTACTCCGTATCGCATCGCCATGGCCCTGGGTACGGCGCTCTGCGGTTTCCTCGCCCTGCTCATTTCGTTTCGCCTCGCGCGCAAATATGTTGATGAGCGCTGGGCCTTGCTCGCCACTCTGGCGATCTGGTGGGCCAGCTCGCTTCCTGTTTACATGTATTTCAATCCGTCCTGGTCGCACGCGCACTCGGCTTTCGTCGTGGCCCTTTTTTTGTGGTACTGGGACAAAACGCGCGACTCGCGCACGCTTCTTCAATGGATGCTTCTCGGCGCGCTCGGCGGATTAATGCTCGACGTTTATTACGCAAACGCCATGGTTTTCGTCATTCTGCTGATCGAAGCGCTGCGTGATTACGCGGCCGCGATTCGAATGGCGACTCCAAACACTCCCAGCGTCGCGCAGCTTCTGGCGCGGCATCTCGTTTTCGCCGCCACATTCCTGATTTGTCTGCTCCCCACCTTCATCGCGCACCGGATCATTTATGGCAGCATGTTCGAATCCGGCTACGTTTCTCTCAACCATTGGAATTGGACTTCGCCCCATCTTTTTTCCGTGCTTTTCTCTACAGAGCACGGTTTGATTTCCTGGACCCCCATCCTTCTTTTCGCCCTGATCGGTCTCTTTGCTTTCTGGCGGAGCGTGCCTAGCGCCGGCTTCGCATTTCTTGCGGCCACGGTTGGATTTTATTATTTCATCGCCTCGTACCCGGATTGGGCGGGCATTTCTTCCTACGGAAACCGCTTTTTTGTTTCGCTTACGGCGCTTTTTATTTTGGGGCTCGCCGTTTTTCTGGACCGAATTATGCCCGTCCTTCGAAAGCCCCGCGTCGCGCTTGCCACCGCTTGTATTTTTCTTGCCTGTTTTGTTTTCTGGAATGCGGGGCTGATGTTTCAGTGGGGCTCGCACCTGATTCCCGCGCGCGGCCCGGTTTCTTTTCCGCAGATGATTCGAAATCAATTTGTGGTTGTTCCACAGCATATTGCGAAGCAGTTCGAACTGTATCTTTTCCGGCGGAAATCGCTCATGCAGCAAATCGAGCAGCGCGACCTCGAGCAGCTCAAGCAGAACCCTCCACCCCCCTAATCCTTAGTCGTTTCCGGCGTTTTGTGCCGCGCCCCGCGCCCCGCGCGCCGGGGGGCGGGCATCTCTGCTAATCTAATCGGGGGTTCATCCAACTCTCTTGGGACTGCAGGAAGACTCGATGGCTTCGGTCAGCGCACCCGCTACGCCCCTCCCGGCGCAGCAGGCCGCGCCCGCTATCGTGCGGATTGAGCCGCCGCGCGGGTGGCTCGATTTGCGTCTCGGCGAAGTGTGGGCTTATCGCGAGCTGCTCTATTTCTTCGTGTGGCGCGACGTCAAGGTCCGTTACAAGCAGACGGCGATAGGCGTGGCGTGGGTGGTGCTGCAGCCGCTGCTGACCATGGGCGTTTTCACGCTTTTTTTCGGGCGGCTGGCCAAGCTGCCGTCCGACGGTTTGCCATATCCGGTTTTTTATTTTACCGCGCTTGTGCCATGGAACTACTTCGCGACGGCGCTGCAATCCTGCACGGGGATCGTGGTCGAGAACCAGCGCGTGATCACTAAAGTTTTTTTCCCGCGGCTGGTGCTTCCTATTTCAGCGGTCATATCCGGCCTGGTGGATTTCGCCATTGGCTGCGTGGTCCTCGGTGTGGTCCTGGCCGTTTACCACATTCGGCCGGGTGTCGCGGCGCTATGGCTACCGGTGCTGTTGCTCCTTGCCGTGATCACGGCGCTCGGCGTGGGACTGTGGATGTCCGCGCTGAATGCGCTGTATCGCGACGTGAAATATGTGGTGCCATTTTTGGTGCAGTTCTGGATGTTCGCTTCGCCGGTGGCGTATCCGTCGTCGCTTGTGCCGGTGCGGTGGCGGTGGCTGTACGGGCTGAATCCCATGGCGGGCGTGATTGACGGATTCCGATGGGCGCTGACGGGGCACGGAACGCCGCCTGGGCCGCTGCTGCTGGCGTCCACGGCCGCGGTTGCGCTGGTGCTGGTGGGCGGACTTTTCTTTTTCCAGCGGATGGAAGGGGCCATCGCGGACCGCGTTTGAGAGGCGAAGGAGACTGGCGAAGGTGTACTCATTCCCCGATACTTTGGCGAAAGGGTGTGGAAGCGATTGAAAATAATGGAGAATCAGATTTCGCGTGTGCAAGAGAGTGCGCAAGAATGTGAAAGGAAAGAAAATCGGTATAAATCCGGGTCACAAGTTTGAGAGAAAGTGGAAAAGAGAGTAATCGCAGCGGAGTTAGAGAGCGAAGGAACGGAAGGTAAGGAATCGAGAGAGGGCGAAAAGACGAAGATCGGCGCCGAAGATATGCGATATGTAGAAAATGATGGACGTACTGCTAGGGTAAATACGGTAAATGGTGGTTTTGAGCTGCTGAAAGGTCAAGGGGAGGATTGAACGGTTTGACGTTCAAGTGCTCTACGGATGAACACCGCGGTCATACACGGGGAAGGCCTGGGAAAGCAGTACCGGCGCGGGCTAGCTGCTGATCCCGGTCTGCGGCATGCGCTAGAACGAATCGTACAGTCGCCCCTTTCGGTGTTCCGCCGGAAGAAGGACGAGACATTCTGGGCGCTGAACGACGTATCTTTGCAGGTCAATGAAGGGGAGGTGCTGGGGCTAATCGGGCGGAATGGCGCGGGCAAGACGACGCTGCTAAAAATCCTCTCCCGGATTACGAAGCCCACGACTGGCTGGGCGGAGATTCGCGGGCGCGTCGGTTCTCTGCTCGAGGTGGGGACGGGATTTCATCCGGAGCTGACCGGCCGCGAGAACACCTTCCTCAGCGGCGCAATCCTCGGCATGGGCAAGAGCGAGATCACACGAAAATTTGATGAAATTGTCGCTTTCGCCGAGCTTGAAAAATTCATCGATACCCCCGTGAAGCACTACTCTAGCGGCATGTATGTCCGTCTCGCCTTCGCTGTCGCCGCACACCTGGAACCAGAAATCCTCTTCGTGGACGAAGTACTCGCAGTGGGTGATGCGGCTTTCCAGAAGAAATGCCTGGGGAAAATGGACAATGTATCAAGGCAAGGTCGCACGATCGTATTCGTAAGTCACAATATGACTGCGCTTCAAAAGCTGTGCACGCGCGTAGTGTGGCTCAGCGGAGGACAGGTGATAGATACCGGGGATCCACGCAAGGTTATCGACCACTATCTACAAACAAACGCGCTTGCAAATCTTGAATCCGTGTGGGAAGACAACCTGACGGCACCTGGAAATGAACGTGTGCGTCTCCAAAGCGTGCGGGTAATTCCGCAAACAGGTCCGGGAGAACCGATCTCAGTACACACCGCTCTGCGAATTGAGTTTACCTATTGGAATTACATTGCCAACTCTGTTTTGAACGTTTCGATGCTGCTAAACAATCTGGAAGAAGTCTGTGTTTTTAATGTTGGTTCGGGTTTTGCGTGCCTACCGGCTGGGTTGATCCGTCATACGCTAGAGATACCGAGCGACTTACTCAATGTTGGCTCGTATTACGTTAATATGATCATTGTGAAGGACGCTTCGGTCGGGATTCTATTCCAAAATAACGTTGTCGCTTTCGACGTCGTCGAAGGAGAAGTTGAGGGCAATTGGTACGGAAATCGTCCCGGCGCTGTTCGACCTAAGCTAAAGTGGGAAACCGAGGTCGTCGAGAGCAGCGATTCTAACGTCACGACATCCAAGAAACGTTAATATGCCTCCATCCGAGCACGAACGTTACAGGTTACATTCGACTCGCCTGTTGTGCGACTGCTCGCAACCCATGCAGCCTCTCAACCGTGTCGCCCCCGTGCGAAATTGTAAAACGCAAGATTTCGCAAATAATCTCGATCTGCTCCGTGTTGACAGCTGTCCCAGTAGGTAGTATCAGCACACTTTGCGCCAGCCGCTCGGTAACCGAAAGCCGACTGCCAATGTTTGGCATGGTCGACGCATACGGTTCCATACGATGACATCCAGGATAAAAATAGCGACGGGCGAGCACGTTTTCCGCCCACAGAATGTCCTGCAGTTGGTCACGAGTCAGCAGGGTCCGGGATTCGTTGACCTCCAAGACGATGTACTGGTAATTGCACTTCTCGCTGGTGTCGTACTGAAGCATCTGCACGCCTGAAATGCCCTCGAGACCTCGGCGATACGCTTCGTAGTTGCGATAGTTTGCTGCGAGGAAGTCCGGAAGGCTTTCCAGATTGGTCAACCCCATCGCGGCCGAAGCCTCACTCATTTTAGCGTTGGTGCCGAGCGCGTCCGTCTGGTCCAGTCCGACGAAACCGAAATTGCGCATGCGCTGCACCCGCCGCGCCAGCTCCACACTGTTCGTGGCCAGCGCTCCACCCTCGAAAGTATTGAAGAACTTGGTGGCGTGGAAGCTGAACACTTCGGCGTCGCCGAAGTTCCCGATCATGCGCCCTTCCAAAGAGCAGTTGAACGCGTGGGCTGCGTCAAACAACAGCTTCAGGCCATGCCGTCTGGCGATGACATCCAGCGCCTTGACGTCGCAGGGCTGACCCCATAGGTGAACGCCAATGATGCCGGTTGTCCGGGAGGTGATGAGTTCCTCGACCCGGGCTGGATTAATCGTATGCGTCTCAGGAGCGACGTCACAAAAAACCGGAGTGAAACCCAGCCACTGTACTGCATGAGCAGTGGCGATGAAAGTGAACGCGGGCACGATCACCTCCCCACTCATCTCCATCGCCCGCATCGCCAACTGAAGACCGTCGGTGGCGTTGCATATGGCGTTGCAATGGCGCACTCCGAGCAGTTGACGGAGCCGTTGCTCGAACTCCTCGACGCAGGGGCCGGCGTTGGTGAGCCAGCGCCGGTCGAGAACTTCGCCTATCCGTTGCAAAAGGCGTTCTTTGTCGCCGATGTTGGGCCTGCCTACGTGAAGCGGCTGAGAAAAAGAAGGTCTGCCGCCGAGTATTGCCAAATCTTGGATGGCCTTCTTTATAATCATTGTGTCAAAACTTTCGTAGTCATCACTCCGTTGACGCCGCGGAGTTTTTCATACTCACGGCCCCAGAAAACAACGTTTGTAGTTGCTCGAGGGGCGGGAAGTTAGTCGTCACCAACTCCTGCTGCGGCTTGTAAATGTAAGGATTCGGATATTTCCGACTCACAAATGTGAATTCCTCCAGGTCATTGTAGCGAAAGTGACATGACCACCGAATGGAATCTGTAACGTTATTGCCGGAACGGTGCACGAGAAAAGCGGAGAAGAATAGGGCATCGCCAGCTCTCACCTCAACCGACTGGTATTGTTCATCGCTCAGCCCATCGATGCGCCGGAACCACTCGTCTTCGCGCGAATCTAGAAGGCCCCACACATGGCTGCCCGGTATGATCTCCAGCGTCCCAAGTGCATGTGAAATGTCCACGAGTGGTACCCAAATCACGACTGCGTTTAGTGACCCCTGCATGCTTCGCCAATCCTGGTGAGGAGGTGATTTGTAGTAGATCTCCGAAGTAGCGAGGTGTTTTGAGTTGAAGTAGATGACTGGCCGCGTGCAGATATTCGGCCTTTTGATCCCGAGAGCGATCAATCGCTGAACGACATCGTCACGCAAAGAAAGGCGATGGAGGCTGAGCAAATGTTGGCAGGTTTTGCCGCAATTGATGAAACCTTCCACATCCTCAGAAAAATAGCGGAATAGTCCACGTTCAAACTCCCGCTCGTCAACCTCCTGCTGGGCTACGAAACCACGGCTGGACATCTGCTTGAGGAACACCCACTTGGCGTCAGCACGAATACGTTCGATATCTTGGTTGTTGAAGAAGCCACTTAGGTGGACAAATCCCTGCTTGTCGAAGAGCACTCTCAAGTCGGTGTCCATAGCCTTTACTCCGTGAAAAGAATGTCGGCGTTCTTAGTATTTCACCTTTGGCCGCAATTCGGCATAGCCAAAGCCAGATTCACCGAACTTGTTGCCGTTATAAAACATGTATTTCGTACCGCGGAGTTCGATGACATGCGGATACTCAATCATCTCTGAATCCCAACCTTGCGGGGAAACGTCAACACCGGCACAATCGTCCATGCGAGTCCAGGAAATGCCATCTTTCGATTCCGCGTATCCAATACGATAGCTGGTGTTGCGATTGATGCGATAGTCTACTCCGCCGCGATACGAATACCACATCCGATATACATTACTTTCTTTGAGTACCGAAGACCGCACGATGCCGGATTCGGAGTCTGATTTATAGTCAATGGCAATAATCCCCCGCCGATCCCAACTAATCCCGTCCCGGGATTCAGCGTATTTGATGTGGTAGCGAGGCTCGGCCCTTTCGTTGACCTTCGTCCATCCCGTGCAGGACAGATACCAGTTCTTCCAAACTCCACTTTCGACAAGGACGCATGAGGTCCCGGTGAAGAACGGTTCCAAGTAGGTTTCGCCGAACAAGGGCCCTTCGGAAAACCTTTCGAACGTGCGCCCATTGTCCCTGCTCACCGCTAGGCCAATGGAATTGTGATAAGGAATTGTACTTCTGAGGGTCCAACCTATGTAGTACATATACTTTTTACCGTTATAGTCGAGGATCCAAGAAGGCATGACGCCACAATCGTCAAACGTACCCAATTTGCCGAGGTCAAGGACAGGCGCGTTGTGCTCATAGAGGACGTTAGCTGGATTGCCGGCTTCGACGTCTATGTAGCTGATGCGGTTGCGATTTATTTCATCTCGCGTTCCGAAATAAATCCGCCAGATTTTTTGATCCGTCGAATCGACCGTGGGAACGGAGGCATGTGTTCGATTCCACCAATGCTGTCCTGCGGGTTTGTAAATCAATCCCTTTTTTACCCATTTGTTCTGAATCGCTAAAGCGTTGGCAATCATAGTTAAAAATCCAGATCGCAGCTCAGAACTTGGCCCTTTTTGGCCGGCGAACCCTTGTAAACACACCAGGGCTCCGTGTCGGCGATGATGCCTGCGGCCATGGCGATCAATGAACCCTCCGCTATTCTCAGGCCGTCGCGGATGGTGGCGTTCACGCCGAAAAAGCAAAAGGACTCAACGGTGCAATGGCCGGAGAGCACAACGTGGGAGGTGAACAACACATGGTCATGGATTACGCCGTGATGGCCAATGTGATTGCCTGACCACAGGACGACGTTGTTGCCGATGGGGGTGTACGGCTGAAGGGTGTTGTCCTCCAAGATGAAGCAGTTGTCTCCAATCTGCGCTTCCGGCCAAACGGTGGCCCTGGAGCTGACATAGCTAATGAGCTGGTAGCCTTTGGCTTTTATCTTTTTGTAGACACTTTCGCGTAAGCGGTTCATCTTGCGGTGAGACATGGGAGCAAAGAAGGCGTAATCAGAAGCGGGATAATTGCCCTCGACCTCTTCAAACGACACGACAGGCAGCCCTTCGAAGGTCCGGCCGGTGGGCATGTATTCCGCGCTTACGCTGAAGGCGACAACCTCATGCTTGGAATCGTGCCGCAAGTAAAAATGCGCCAGAGAGGCAAAATCGGCGACGCCGAAAATGATCACTCTTGCCATCGGGGGTCTCCATCAACGGTAAACATACGTGGTGTATTCATACAGACCATAATCGTTGCGAATGACAAAATTGCGCGTGAGCGCCCGGATGAGAAACCGGGCCAGCGTGTCGAAGGGTAGGTGAAACAAATCCTCGCGTTCCCAGTCCACGTGTTTGGACATTACGTTGAACGCTATTCCGCGCTCGGCCTTGGCAAACACTCCGATCAGCGTGCGTTCGAAGTAGGCTAGCATTTCGTCGAAGGTCAAGCCGCGCTTTTCGGTGAAGACGCCGTTCATCACAATGTACTCGGATGCAGGAACGGCGTCCGGTTCTTCCAAAATGTCGGCGCAGATGTAGTGGTTCTTTGGGAACTTCTTGCGTGAGAGTTCCACGAACTTTGGGGAAAGATCCAAACCCAAGTATTCAATTCCCATGACGCCGTTTGCAACGATGTACTCGTACAGGTGAGATGCACCGCATCCAAAGTCGAGTAGCTTTACCAAGGAATGGCGGGGCGTGGGAATAAGTTCGAGCATAACGCGATAGCGTGTTTCGGCATCCTGCACTTTGGGCCAATCCACGCCCAAGTGAGAATCGCCGTGCCTAGCGAGGCATGACTCGTAGTGCTCGACAATTTCAATGTACTTTTTTGCGGGAGCGAAGCGAGAGGTCAATTGAATTCTCCCTTGCGGTAGGCCGGAAAGTAGCTGGTTGCTCCGATACCACGTGTGCGTACCAGGTGATCGTATTTCTCACGGTCGAAAATGCGCCCGCAGAGATAGGCGGTGCGCGCGGCAGTTGACCAGCCTCGCTTGAAGCGGCTGAGGCCGTCGTCGGCAGAACTGCCAAGGCCGGCTCCTGCGCCCAAATCCGCGTACTTCAAGCCACACGCTGTGAAGTAATCGAGCGCCTTACGAAATAAAGCAAATGACGCGCGCAATTGGTAGCCTTCGTCCGTATACGCACCAAGATGGTAGTAGGCGACGTCATTCAGCACGAACCATAAGATCATTCCGACGGTTTGCAAGTTGCGAAAAGCGCGAAAGGCCACAATTCCCGGAGTCTTCAGCTGCTTTGCAAAAGAGCTGGTGGAAAACGCGCGTATACCGCCAATTTGATGGCGCTGCACAAGTACGGAGTAGAGCTTAGTCCAATCGTCGAGATAGGAGTATGGGTCTTCGCAGCGCTCAACCATGACCTGCTTCAGACCGATGGCGGCATTACGGGCGTGGTGCTGGGAGATAACGCTTTCGGCGTGACAAGCCAGCTCGTTGACAAAATGCGACTTGAAGGGAATTACCAGGTCACCGAAGCAATCGTGAAGCAAGGTTTCGTCGTAATCACCAAACGGGTCAGTTACCACGATGACGCTCACTAGAGACTCGCCGATTTGTGTGAGGTCGCACTTCAGCGACTTCCAGTCGGAACAGGCAAACAGCGGGTACGTGCCCATCGCATCTCTCTGAGTGTTATCAATCATTCGTTTTAGCAACCAGCCGCCACACATGGGCAGTCGAAACGGCTCCCCGAATTCAGAGAGCGATTGCGCATAGTCCGAATGCAGGTAGCCGGTCATGAGCTATTATCGGTGTTGCAAGGGAGGAGAATAGCTCAATTCGGTCATCCGGCATACCGAAAGACGTGTTGCATCCCTTACGCCAATAGTTCGGCTGGTAACGCTGGAATAAAAGACGCCTTCTTACATTAGCAGACCTGCGGTGGCCGCAGAAGAACGATTGCACTGGCTCTACGTTGCGAATGAGTTCTTTGCTTGCTAACCTTGCGACGATGGAACTGCTAAGCATTCCTTACAGGGTTGTGAAGCAAATCACAGGTCTTGCGGAGCGGGCAAGATCCTCACGAGCTTATTCGAAACGCCTTCGGGCCGCCCGAACGATTCTCGCACAGTCTCCTCGACCTTTAAAACTCAACCTGGGGTCTGGCGACATTTTCTTCGCGGGATGGGTTAATGTCGATTTGGACGACCTCAGGAGGGCGAACCTTATCTGGAATCTAACCGACCGATTTCCGCTCTCGGATTCAAGTTGTTCGCTGATTTACAGCGAACATGTAATCGAACACTTCAGTGTGGAGGATGGGCTTAAGATCTTCCGGGAATGCCGCCGCCTGCTTGTACCGGGAGGCGTACTCAGGGTTGCGATGCCAAGCCTTGAATACTGCGTTGAGTGGTACGCCAAGGATTCATGGCGGCCGGATTTCCAACGGTGGGAGGAACTGCGCGGGGTCAAGACCCGCTGCGAAGCACTGAATGTAGCTATGCGCTGGTGGGGACACCTATGGTTGTACGATCGAGAAGAACTTCATCGTCGGTTAGGGGAGGCGGGATTCAACCAATTTCGCGATGTTGAATGGGGAAAGAGCCCGGTTCAGGAACTGTGCAACCGTGAGACAAGAGTCGAGACCCTTCTAATCGTGGAGGCAGTTAAATGAGCTTGTCATAACAAACCATTTATTCGAGACGGCGAAACCAAATGTTGAACAAGGCTGGCTCGACTTCAAACCTGTCGGCAATCACAAACCCGGACGTGGCGAGGACTGAGACAACCTCGGTGTAGCTAGCATCGCGCTCGTGAAGCTCAAACATGATCCCTTTCAACTCCTTGCGTTCAAAGGTTTTCACGCTGCCCTTGATGAATGCTATCTCTGATCCGTCGACATCCACTTTAAGGAAATCCGGGGGGCGGCAACCAGTGCTGGGAATGAACTCGTCTAGAGCAACCACGTGAATCGTCTGCTCACTAGCAAAATTAAATGCAAGATCCACGCGGCTCGATTCCCCCTCTACGACCTTCTGATGACCTCCGGCCCAAGGCTG
>JBGPLB010000107.1:0-16724 GCA_041486245.1 Candidatus Acidiferrum sp. | reverse complement strand
GCTCGGGATGCCCATGAAGAAGCCAAGAAACTTGGCGATCGCGCTGAGAGTGTCGACGTAATAATTGTAGAGGCCTAGTCCAAACTCTGCGTCCGTGAGGTTCGGGTCGAGCTTGATCGCGCGGAGAAAATGTTCGCGGGCGCGGACTCCGGCGCGGGCCGTAGCGCGATTTTCACCTCGAAGTCCGTAGAGCCGTGCGGCGAACGCATCACCCATTCCCGCATAAAATTGCATTTCAGCGCTTTCGCGATCCTTGAGCTGCGCCATTGCAATCGACGAAGCCTTTGCTGCTAGATCCAGGTAGTGTTGATCCGCCGCAAGCTTTCGCCGATGCCGCGCGTCGGTCATCCCGTACTTGAATTCCGCGGAGGTGCACCAGATTTTCCACCACAAGGCTTCCGCCTCCAGCAGGTATCCCAAGGGGTGGTCAGGTTGTTCTCTTTGCACGCGCTGTGCATCAGCGATGGCGGCATCCGTATCGAATGAGTAGATGTGATCGATCGCCTCGGAAGCTCCTTGCGGCAACTTCAGTTCCTGGGCGCGCGCTTTCGGTGCTAGGGAACCGAGGCCCATCATGAATGTGCAGAGAAGTATCGCGACCCGTGGAAGGGTACGGATTGGGTTCATGCCGCCACCCGCTGCGTCTCCGAGAAAGTCCCGGTGAGTCATTGACAGGCGGGCAGGACCCCCTCCGGACGAGTTTAAACAGTTCGCTGCAACTTGCAAACCGAAATGGCGGCAGCGGTGAATAGAAACCTTGGAGAGGCGTGAAAAATTGCGCGTTAGCCGCCGCGCGTCGCATTTGCTATTCTCGGCGGCGTGCCGACGACACCTGAAAACGTTACTACCGGCAAGACCGGGAGCCTGCCCATAGAGCAGCCTTCTGGTCTCGAGCGCGGCCTGGGCCTGAAAGAGGCCGTGGCGCTCAACATGATCGAGATCGTGGGCATCGGCCCCTTCGTCGTCACCTCGCTTGTGATAAAGGCGATGGGCGGGCCGCAGGCGCTGATCGCGTGGGTGGCGGGAGCCGCACTGGCTACCCTCGATGCCTTCGTGTGGTCGGAACTCGGCGCAGCCATGCCGCGCGCCGGCGGAACCTACGTTTTTCTCCGCGAAGCCTACGGTCCTGGACGCTGGGGCCGGTTGATGTCATTCCTCTTCGTATGGCAGACCTTTATTCAGGCGCCGCTCTCCATCGCCTCTGCTTCCATCGGATTTGCTCGCTACGCCGGATATCTCCACCCGCTCTCGACGCTGCAGGCAAAAGCTGTATCCGGGGGCCTGGTTCTCCTCCTTGTGGTTTTGCTCTACCGCCGCATTACCACCATTGGAAAAATCTCGGTTTTGCTTTGGACCGGCGTGGTCGGCACTCTTCTCTGGCTGATCTGGGGTGGCGCGACCCACTTCAACGCGAAAATGGCGTTTGATTTCCCACCGGGCGCGTTTTCTATCTCTTGGATTTGGTTCGCGGGCCTCGGCTCGGCGATGGTAAACACGGTCTACAGCTATTGGGGCTACTACAACATTTGCCATCTTGGTGGAGAAATCCGCAATCCAGAACGAAATATTCCGCGCGGAATTTTTCTCTCTATTTTCGGGATCACCTTGCTCTACCTGGCTATGCAGACGAGCATCCTGGGAGTCGTGCCATGGCGCGAAGCTCAGAACTCCAAATTTATTGTCAGCACGTTCGTCGAGAGACTGTACGGCCCGCACGCCGCGCAAGCCGCAACGTGGATGGTTCTGTGGATCGCGCTCGCCTCCGTGTTCTCCGTTCTGCTGGGATATTCGCGCGTTCCCTACTCCGCGGCCTTGGACGGAAATTTCTTCCCAATCTTCGGACGCCTTCACCCGACTAAACACTTTCCGTACGTCTCGCTTCTGGTTCTCGGCGGACTCGCTTTCCTATTCAGCGTGACCTTGAGGCTCGAAACGGCCATCGCTGGCATTCTGGCGATGCGCCTGCTGGTTCAGTTCATCGGGCAAGCCGTGGGAGTAATACTTTTGCGGCGGCGCTGGGGATCGGCGCGGCTTCCATTCAAAATGTGGCTTTATCCGTGGCCAGCCGTGCTGACCATAGTTGGCTGGGCCTGGCTTTTCTGGCAAACCGGCCCCGCGAGAAAATGGGGGCTGGCGGAGATCGCGCTGGGTGCGCTCGCATTTCTTATCTGGACCCGTAAGATGCGACAATGGCCGTTTGCAAAAGTGGATCTATTAAATAGTGACTGAACCGGAGGCTGCGTGAATCGTCTATTCCAGAAGTTGGTCGGATCACTTATCTTTGGTCTCGCGCTCGCATCCTTTTCGGCGCAACCGGCAGTCCCGCAATTTCCCCCTGCTCCGGGAACAGGACCCGGCCTTCCTGAAACCATGGAGGCCATCGACAGCACGAGCGTCACCACGCGCATCCTCTATGTCACCGCGCATCCTGACGACGAATCCGCGACCTTGCTCACTTACCTCGCGCGTGGGCTGCATGCCGACGTGGCTTTGTTGACTCTCACGCGCGGCGAAGGCGGACAGAATGATCTCGGACCGGAGCAAGCGCCTCAACTTGGATTGATCCGCACCCAAGAATTGCTTGCGGCTACGCGCGGCTACGGCATAAAACTCTTTTTTGGAAGCGCGCCGGATTTCGGATTCTCGAAAACTCTTGAAGAGACGGAAAAGGTCTGGGGCGAAGCGGTCCTTGGAGAAATCGTGCGCGTCATCCGCACCTATCGTCCGAACATCGTGATCAATGGCTGGGGCGGGGTTCATGGCGGTCATGGCCACCATCAAACTTCTGGATTGTGGACGCCGAAAGCCGTGCTGATGGCGGCGGATCCAAAAGCATTTCCTGAGCAAATATCCAAAGACGGATTGACAGCCTGGGGAAACTCAGCCTATCCAGTACAGATTCTGGACACGGAGCGAGGCGGTGCAACCGGCACCACTTCGAATGGTTATACTCTGCTCGTCGACGAAATCTCTCCGCTCTGGGGCAAGACCTGGCGCGAAATCGCTCTCGATGCTTTCTCTAATCACCGTTCGCAAGGCATCACAGGGTTTGTCAATTCACCGTTCCTCCGCCGGCCGCTCGTGCTGGTGCGCGAGGATGGAAATAAGCTCGATCCAGCGAGCTTTGCCGAGCCACTTCATGAGCTTCCGAGCGAGGCCGCACCGGAGGGAACGTTTCGGCATGCTATGAGGGAAGCGGAATCATCCATTGAGAAGGCGCATTCTGAAGCGCTCGCCCTCCATTGGGCCGAAGCGGCCTCGGATCTGGCCAGCGCCGCCAGGCAACTCGACTCTATCTCTCCCCGATTCGAAGGCGCGCCGTCTTCGCAACTCGCCTTCGAACTTGCGGCCGCACACCGGCGATTGGAACGCGCACTAACTTTGGTGGCCGCGGTCGAGGTCCGTGCGGAAGCGGATCGAGAGACACTCGTGGCCGGGGAATCTTTTGGCGTATCGGCCGCGTCGATTTGCCGCAAAGAAGCAGGTTGCGAACTCGGCGCGGTAAATTTGAATCTTTCTCCAGCGTTTAAAGAGACCAAACGAGAAGGGGATGCCGCAAAGGGCTATCAGTTTACGGTTGCCGTTGCTCAGGGCGAGCCCGAGTTGACGGCTTGGGAGAAGTTGCTGCCCGAGCCGCCCCCGCTGGTGACCGTGAAGCAGGAAGTGACCATCGGCGGTTACAAGTTTTCTGTCACGGTTCCGCTGACACATATCGCTCCTAGTTCGACTCGCGTGGACCGCGTGCCGTTGCGCCTCGTGCCGGCGTATACGCTAACGGTAGAACCCAAACAGGCGCTGGAAGTGCTGGGAAAAACAGGGAAAGCATTCGATGTGTTGTTGCGCGTGCATTCCTATGCGACGCAACCAAGCAAAGTCTCCGTGGGGCTTGATCCGCCCGATGGATTTTTGGCAAGCGCGCCGGTGGAAGTTGCCTTCGCTGGTCCCGGTGAGAAGTTCGCGAAAGTCACGGTGACCCCGCCGAGCAAGCTGGCCGCGAGAAAATACACGATTACGGCATATGCCAGGCGTGGCGACGAAAAATTCTCCACCTCACTCGAGCCTTTGCCTTCGCTGCCGACGCAATACTGGATGGAACCGGCGCAATGTGTGGTGCATGCCTTTGATCTGAATGTGCCGAACAACCTGCATGTCGGGTACATAACGGCCGAAGGTGAACCCATCCCAGACGCGCTGCGCACCTTGGGGCTCCAACTCGAAATGCTGGATGCACAGGCGCTGGCCTTCGGCGATCTCTCAAGATTCTCAGCCATCGTCGTTGGTGTGCGCGCGTACGAACTTCGTCCAGAGCTCGCCGGCGCCAACCAGCGTCTGCTGGACTACGTCTCGAAGGGCGGCACTCTGGTTGTGCAATACAACCGCGACTTCGCCTGGAACAAGGAGCAATATGCTCCATACCCCGCGAGAATCCTGAACGAGCAAGGACACCTCCCGCGCATCACCGATGAAAATTCTCCCGTCAAATTTCTTAAGCCGGATGATCCTCTGCTGAATCGCCCGAACAAAATCACTCAAGACGACTTCAAGGGCTGGGTGCAGGAGCGCGGACTCTACTATTGGACTCAGTTTGATCCGAAATACACTCCTCTCCTGGCCATGAACGACCCCGGCGAGCCCGATCTCAACGGCGCGCTGGTCTACGCGCACTACGGCAAAGGCGTTTACATCTACACGGGTATCGCATTCTTCCGCCAGATTCCCGATGGTGTTCCAGGAGCTTACCGGCTATTCGTCAACCTGATCAGTGCTATGCAGAAAAACTGAATCAGGCGGCCCGCTGGCGACCTCTGGCCCACATCAGGCCCATTGATTCCGGGTAAATCAACTCAACACACTCCTTCTGCGTCCAATTCCGCGTGCTATCCTCTTTCACCGGGGGTTGAAGACGCATGATGAATTATTTTTTCGCTCGTTTTGCCGGTCGCACGATCCAGTCGACCGTCGCCTTCTTTCTGGGAACGGCTCTTTTTCTGGCTTGCGGTTTACCGGCTGCTACGCAGCAGAAGGACAAAAAAAAGAAGAATGCGCCGCAAGCCGCGGACAGTACGCCCATCATTCCCATGGGCGATGAGCAGGCGATCGACTATACGATTTCGGAAATGCTCGGTGCCTGGCAGATCGGCGACATCGAAAAACTGCACAAGGATTACGCCGACGACGTTGCCGTAGTTAACGGAATTTGGGCGCCCCCGGTATTCGGCTGGACCAGCTACCTCGCTGTCTATCAACAGCAGCACGCCCGCATGCAACAAGTGCGCATGGACAGGTCAAACACGTACACCAAGCTTAGCGGCAACTTCGCTTGGGCTTGCTACCAGTGGGATTTTTCAGCCGTAGTGGACGGGCAACCCTCCGCCGCCCGCGGGCAAACTACCCTGATCTTAGAAAAGAGGAATGGGCGCTGGGTGATCGTTCACAACCACACTTCGCTGTCACAAACATCTCAGCCGGCCACGCCCGCAAACACACCGCAAATGGCGCAGCCTCAGCCTAACGGCCCCTCGGCGCGTTAAAGGGCCAGGCAGGGGCACGGCTCGGCCCTGTTCAACGGCCTAGAAACTCTTCAATCCGTTGTAGAGCCACATGCCGGCAAGAAGCAACAACAACACACCGGAAGCAATGCCGCTGGTAAGCAGCGGCCGCGAGAGCGCATTGATTTTCGCAATAATCTCCCGCTGTTCCCGGGCCATATGTTCCTCAGACGCGTCCAGAAAGATTTGATCGTCTTCATGGCTGGCCAGAAGGCTCCGCCGGATCAATAACAACATGAAAATGGCGGTAACGATTCCCCAGGCAATCAAAACGTACAGGACGGGTCCTGTCAGGGTTTCCATGGTGACCTCCCACTGGAACCAGTACGCGGTCATTAGAATGAGCGTGCCAGGAAGGTGCAAGACCGCGTTCTGAGCCGGAGTATAGCACTAACCATTTGAATTTCAACTACTTGCCAAAACGCAAAATGATGCTGCAGGCGCCCGCTGCGCTCCAGGGTGACGCCACCGGCGGTTTCAAAGAAACTCGCGGGGCGCGTCAGCTCACTCGCTCCTGCTCAAGCGCGCAATCCAGGTCATTGGAAAGCGATGGAGCTTTCAGCCGGGCGCGCGGCACTTCGTTGACAAAGCCCGAGGCGGCGGGCACAATGAAAAAGCCTCATTGAAACGGAAACCTCGGCTTGCTGGGGGTTTCACTCACCGCGCTTGTGCCCGAGTGGCGGAACTGGCAGACGCGCTAGCTTCAGGAGCTAGTGATCGCAAGGTCGTGGAGGTTCGAGTCCTCTCTCGGGCACCATCTTAACTATCTTATGTCGTGAGCTACTTCGGTGGCTCTGCGGTACGGCGAAATCCTCCGTTCTACCGACATCTACTCCACACGCAGCATCGTAGCCGGGTCGATTCGCACCGCGCGCATCACCGGCCGCAGCGCCGCCAGCAACGCTCCGGCGAGAATTGCCAGCGACGGTACCGCCAGCATCTGCAAGTCGGTGGGTTTCACTTGATAAAACAGCGACTCGATATATCGCACCGAAACCATGCCGAGGCCCACGCCCGCCACTGCTCCCAATAGCACCATCGAAAACACTTCCATCGTCACCAGTCGCGCGATGCCTCCCGCCTGCGCGCCTACTGCGATGCGGATGCCGATTTCGTGCCGTCGTTGCAGAACGGAATAGTGCAACACGCCATAGAGCCCGATACCCGCCAGCACAAATGCGACAATCGCGAAGAACAGCGCCAGCGTCGCCAGCAACCTTTCCCGCACCGTATGCGACAGATTGATTTCCAATTGCGTAAGGACACGGCTCACGCGCAATTCCGGCCGCGCCCGTGGCACTTCCTGGCGCAGAACCGGCGCCAGCGCGCGCGGGAAAGGCCCTGAAGTGCGCACCAGAAAAATCCCAGCGCCTTTCTTGCGCGGGGCCCCGCCTCCGTCGATCGAGTGAAAAGGAACATAGAGCTGCGGCAAGATCGGTTCTCGCAAATCCCGGTACCGAACATCCCCCACCAATCCCACGATCTGATATCGCAGGCGCACGTTGTCGTCCAGTGTGAGGTCGAACGTCTTGCCCACCGGATCTGCACCGTCGAAATAAGTCTTCGCGAAGGTTTCGTTGACGAGCCCTGACCCTGGTTGCGCGTCGCTCGGCCGGAAGTCTCTGCCGTCGATCAGCGGAATCTTCATCGCTTCCAGCCAGCCCGGCGAAACGGCGCGCATGTAAGACAGAATCCCGTTGGGAGGGGCGCCGTTAACCGAAATAAAGTTGTTCCATCCGTTGCCCCCAAGCAGCGGCGAATCCGCCAGCGCGACCGTCTCTACTCCTGGTACGCTTCGCAGATGTTCCGCCGTCTGCTCCCAGAACTCCACGGGCTGGGGCTGCTTCGCGACTGTATCGAGAACCAGCACCCGGTCGGCGGAAAAACCCGTGGGCTGATGAGACAACCGTTCGAATGTCCTGACGAACAGGCCCGCGACGAAAAGAACCAGAAAACAGAACGCCACTTGCACTGCGATCAGCGCATGCATCAAGCGCCGCTTCGAATGCGGATCCTCTCCACCTTTCAGCGCGCTTACCGGATTCACCGACGAAGCGCGCAAAGCCGGCGCCAATCCAAAAAGCAAAGTCACGGCGAACGCTAGCGCCAAGCCGAAACCCAGCACTCGCCCGTCCGCCGGAAGGACCAGCCGCGCCGGATTGTCCGGCGGATTGATCAAGCCCACGACGAACGGTCCCGACCACCACGCAAACAATCCTCCGAGGCCCGCGGCAAGCAACGCGAGCCACGCGCTTTGCACCAGCACCAACTGCACCAGCCGCCATCGCCCCCCACCGATCGAAACGCGCACGGCCATCTCGCGCGCCCGTGCTGAGGCCTGCGCCGTCATCAAATTCGCCACGTTCGCGCAAGCAATCAGCAGCACTAGCGCCACCAGCACACTGAGAATCGCCAGCGGCCGCCTCGTCTCCGACTGCAAATCCGAAACGCCGGAAGCCGCCGGCTCCAGGAATACCTTCTGGTTCAAAAAATTCTCGATATCTTCTTTTCGCATTCCCAGGAAGCCCTTGGCGCGCTCCTCTTCGAACGCCCGCGAAGTTGCCTCCAGTTTCTGCCGCATCAGTTCGAACGCCGTGCCCGGCTTCTCCGCCACCCCCGGTTTCAGCTTTACCAAAGCTCTGTGCCAGGTCCAGTCTTTGTGTGTAACTCCGGGATGCATCATGGTCGGCACAAAAATATCAACCATCGTTCCAGGCTCCGTGCCGGTAAACGGCGCCTCGACGACCCCGGCGATCTCGTAAATCGCATTGCCCATCCGAAACGTGCGCCCGATGACACTCGGATCCTGCCCAAACCGATGCATCCAATAATCGTGAGACAGCACAGCGTAAGGGTGTCCGCCGGGTTTCAAATCGTCGTTCTCTGTAAACACCCGTCCCAAAGCCGGCCGGATTCCGAGCGTCGAAAACATCCAGCCGGATACGTATTGCAAGTATGCTTTCTCAATCTCCTCGTCTGATTTGTAAGTCAGATCCACCGGCTCGGCATACGAAACGGCGATTAACTCCGCTTGATTCGCCACCGCTGCGCGCATCAATTGAAAATCAGGATAGGCCCAGCCATCGAATGTCTGAGGCTTGCCATCGGGGCCGATGCCTTGGCGCGACACATCGTAAAGCCGCTCGGGGTTCGCCACCGGCAAGGGACGCAGGATCAGGGCGTCAATAAGCCGGAACGCGGAGGTGCAAGCTCCGATCGCCAGCGCCAGCGAGAGAATCGCGGCCGCGGAAGTTATCTTCGTTTTGTTGAGCTGCCGCCAGCCAAAGACCGCATCCGCTCGCAGCGATTCCAGCCACGCGATCAGCCTCACGTCGCGACTTCCCTCGCGGTGCCGCAGCGCCGAGCCGAACGCCCTGCGCGCCTCAATGGGATCGCGTCCTTGCGCGATCGCTTCTTCAATATGCGACTCCAGTTCCTCGTCGATCTCTCGATTCAATCGCTCACCACGCAGCACATTCGCAATCCGCGACCACAGTGACATCTCAAGCCTCCCGCAAGACCCGATTTACGGCCAACGTCACGGCCTGCCAGCGCGACTCCTCGGCCCCAAGTTGTTTTTTTCCCGCCCCCGTCAACTCATACAGCCGCGCCCGCCGCCCCGTCTCTTTCGTGATCCATTCCGCGCGGATCCATCCCGCCTCTTCCATCCGGTGCAGCGCCGGATACAGCGATCCCTCCTCGACCCGCAGCACTTCGCAGGAAATGCCCTGAATCGCAGCCATGATCGCGTACCCATGCAGCCTCGGCCGCCGCGAAAGTATCTTCAAAACAAGCAGATCCATCGATCCTTGGAGAGAATCAGCCTTAGCCATACTCAGACCTCGTAATACATAGACGTCTAAGCAAAGGAAAAGTTCCGTGAAACCAGAATCTCTTCTTTTGCCTCCCATGGCGCCGCTTCTGTGATGATTACCGGGCCTGGTTGCGCGAGACCACGAATCCAAGCGTGGAGCTCCATGTCCGAATCCGCCACGGCATTTCCCGCAAACGGACAATTCCGGCAACACATCTCCTCGTGGAGAGGCCGTTAAACTCAGACAACAAAGGGACTTAAGAAAGACCGAGTTCGGAACGAGATCTGCGCCTAGCCCAGCAGGTTTCAGGGGTGCACCTATGCAAATATTTTGGCTGGACCTGCGGCAAGGGCTGCGGATGCTCGCGAAGTCACCAGGTTTCACAATCATTGCCGTCCTCACTCTCGCGCTTGGCATCGGCGCAAACACGGCGATCTTCAGCATCGTGAACGCCGTCCTCCTGCGCCCCCTCGCGTACAAAGACTCTCGTTTGCTGGTCAATATTTGGGGGAAATTCGAGAAGGACGGCATTCCGCAGAACTGGCTCTCCGAGCCCGAATATTGGGACTTGCTCGATCACAATGAGTCCTTTTCGCAGATTGCCGCGTACTCACTCGGAGGCAGAGCAAATCTAACTCGCGTGGATGCACAACCTGTCCAAGTTTCCACAGGCAAAGCCACAGCGGGCGTACTTCCGCTCCTCGGCGTAGGGCCAGTCCTCGGGCGCACTTTTGGCGCCGACGAGGACCAGCCAGGCCATTCTCACTACGTGCTGCTCAGCTATGCGCTCTGGCAAAGCCAGTTCGGCGGCGACCCGAACATCGTAACGAAATCACTTCAGCTCGACGGCGAAACCTACAGCGTAGTGGGTGTTTTGCCGAAGCAGTTTTCTCTTGGCGGCAAGCAGGACCTCTGGATTCCCCTTGGGCTGAATCGTGCGAAACCGAATGATCGCGGCAACCACTATCTTCACGTGATTGCGCGTCTCAAGCCCGGTATGGATTCCGCGCAGGCTTCGAGTGCCCTCTCGCGGGTCGCGGACGATCTGCGGCGCGCGTATCCCGGTAACTACGGTCACGGACCCGAGAAAAACTTCGACATGTATTTGGTGCCAGTGAAGGAACAGCTTGTCGGGAAACTTCGGCCGGCTCTGTATGTCCTGCTGGGCGCAGTTGCCTTCGTGCTTCTCATTGCCTGCGCCAACGTTGCCAACCTCTTGCTCGCGCGCGCGTCCGCACGTGAAAAAGAGCTTGCCATTCGAGCGGCGTTGGGAGCGGGGCGTGCCCGGCTTGTAAGGCAATTACTCACCGAAAGCCTGATTCTAGGGCTTGCCGGCGGCTTACTGGGGCTTGCGCTCGCCTACTGGGGCGTTGACGCGCTTCGCGCGCTTGCTCCGGCGAACACGCCGCGCATGGACGAAGTCCAGATCGACCCTCTCGTGCTTGCATTTACTTTTGGCGTTTCCCTGCTAACCGGGCTGTTCTTCGGCCTTGCGCCGGCATGGCATGTCGCGCGCACCGATCTGCGCGAAACGCTGAACGAAGCAGGCCGCGGCACTTCGGCCGCTGGAGGAAGCCTCAACCTGCGCGCTTCGCTTGTAGTTTCAGAGCTTGCCTTGGCAGTGCTGCTGCTCGCCGGCGCGGGACTCTTGATCCGAAGCTTTAGCCGTCTGCTTGATGTTTCTCCCGGCTTCCAGACACAACACTTGCTCACGATGGAGCTCTCACTGCCGGAGAAAACTTACCCGGACGGCGCGCCGGTGCAAAAGTTCTATACGCAGCTCATGGCCGGCGTGAAAACGGTTCCCGGGATCCAAGCCGTCGGCGCCGTTTCGCAGATGCCTCTCGCCGATTCCTACTCCTCTGGTTCGGTGTTCTTCGAAGACACCTCGATTCCTGATGTCCCGAGACTGCCGGAGATAGCCAATCTTCCGTACATGGAAATCGACCAGCGTGTGGCCACAGCCGAATATTTTCACGCAATGGGAATTCCGCTTGTCCGCGGGCGGCTGCTGACCGATGCGGATGATGCCAGCGCTGCGCTCGTCGCCGTGGTAGATACGAATTTCGCGCACCGCTTCTGGCCACATCGCGATGCAATCGGGCAACGTGTGGCCGTCGATGCCATACCCAACGTCAAGCCGCAGGCTCCGCGTTGGCGCACCATCGTGGGCGTGGTCGGGCATGTCAAGCACTATTCGCTGGACGTCGAAGGCCGGGAACAGATTTACTTCCCGCACAGACAGCCCCTTTACGGAGTTTATGTCCCTCGAGATATGACCCTTGCCGTGCGCACTTCGGTGGATCCGCCCAGCGTCACCAGCGCGATTCGCGAGCAGGTCTTCGCCATCGACAAGGGACTTCCGCTCTATAACATCGCCACCATGGATCAGCTCGTCTCGAATTCCGTCGCTCAGCCACGGCTGAATCTTTCTCTTCTCGTGGCCTTTTCTCTATTGGCCCTTGTGCTGGCGGCCGTTGGCGTGTACGGAGTGATGGCCTATGCCGTGACGCAGCGCACGCAGGAATTCGGCATCCGCATGGCGCTCGGCGCGTCTCCCTCGAACGTCTTGAAACAAGTGTTCCTCGAAGGAGGCCGCCTCGCTGCGCTGGGCTTGGCCCTTGGCCTTATCGCTGCGCTTGCACTCACTCGCTTGATGGCCAGCATGCTCTACGGCGTTAAGCCCACCGATCCATTGAGCCTTGGCGTGGCCGCCGCGCTACTCGCACTCGTCGCCCTTGCCGCCTGCTACATCCCCGCACGTCGCGCCACGCGCGTCGATCCCCTTGTAGCCTTGCGCTACGAATAAATCATCGCTCTTCGAACTGCAACGAACCGCACTCAGCGGGCGACAACTGCGCGGGCCTTCCCCCTATCGTCCCCGTTATCACTTGTACAAAGCGGCCTTACCACGTCCTTTCCCTTTCCGCCTTTCTTGCTACGATAAAAAGAACCTAGGACATAGTCCCCCATTGGAGTTGGAACCGCTCGCTGGAACGCAGCGAGAGTTGTTTGTCCAAAACATGTCGCCAGCGACGGCGACCGAGGAGTCTGACGTGAAAAAGGCATCTTTCTATCTCGCAATGACCGGCATGCTCGGCATCCTTGCATCGCCCGCGTTTGGCCAAGCGCCCGCAACGGCAAGACCGCAAAACCAGGCTTCCGCCCCCAGCACCGTTTCCCGCACCACCAAGGCGGTGAATTATCGCCGCGCCGGCGGCGGCACCAAGATCGATTTTCAAGGCACCGAACTCCTGCAAGGCGCCTCTGGCGAAGCCCGCGTGGAAAGCAAGAGCAATCGCATGGAAATCGACGCGAAATTCCAGGGCTTCGATGACGCCACAAAATTTGGCCTCGAATACCTCACCTACGTGCTCTGGGCTGTCTCACCGCAGGGCCGCGCCGTGAATCTCGGCGAAGTAGCTCTCAAGAACGGCGCCGGCCAGGTGAAGGCCATCACCGATATGCAAACCTTCGGCATGATCGTCACCGCCGAGCCGTACTTCGCCGTCACCCAGCCGGGCAACATGGTTGTTCTCGAAAATATCTTGGGTCCAACCACCCAAGGCAAAGTCGAAAACATTGATGCCCAGTATGAATTGCTCGGACGCGGCATCTATTCTTCTTCGAACACCAAGATTGAAAACGCCATCTTCGGCATCGACCGGAAAACTCCTCTCGAACTGTTCGAAGCGCGCAACGCCGTTCGAATCGCCCGCATCGCACAGGCCGATAAATACGCCGCCTCTTCGCTCGCCAAAGCCGAGCAGCAACTGAAAAACGCGGAAGATGTCTACAGCCGCAAGAGCGATAAAAAATTCGTTTCTGCCGCGGCGCGCGAAGTTGTGGAAACCGCCGAAGAAGCGCGCGTGATGGCCGTAAAGCAAAAAGCCGAGGAAGACGCGCATGCCAAGGCCGCCGCGGATAAGAAAGCCGCAGAAGAGCAAGCCGTCGCGGAAATCAAGCGGCGCCAGGACGCGGAACTCGCTCGCCAGCAAGCGGAAGCCGCCAAGGCCGACGCCATTCGAATGAGGCAGGAAGCGGAAAAGGCCGCCGCGGATGCCGCGCGGCAAAAAGCGGAAGCCGAGCAAGCCACCGCCGCCGCGGTTGTACAGCAGCAAGCCGCGCAAGCTGCCGCCGAACAAGCCGCGCGCGATAAAGCCGCTGCCGTTGACCAGCGCCGCGCCGCGGAAGCCGAAACGGAAAAGGCGCGCCAGGCCGCTGCGAAAGCCGAATCCGAAAAAGCCGACCTTCGCGCGCAATTGCTAAATCAGTTGAATTCCATTTTGCAGACTCGCGACTCCGCCCGGGGTTTGATCGTCAATATGTCGGATGTGCTGTTTGATACCGGCAGCTATACGCTGAAACCGGGCGCGCGCGAAAAGCTCGCGAAAATTTCGGGAATCGTCCTAGCGCACCCCGGCCTGAACTTGCAGATCGAAGGCCACACGGACAGCGTGGGCGCCGACGAATTCAATCAGCAGCTTTCCGAGCGCCGCGCCGATTCCGTGCGTGATTTTCTGGCGGAGCAGGGCGTGCCTGCATCTTCAATCACCGCCAAGGGTTTTGGAAAAACGCAGCCCGTCGCGTCGAATGACACTGCCGAAGGCCGCCAGCGAAATCGCCGCGTCGAGCTGGTCGTAAACGGCGACGCTATCGGAAATACCGCGGCGGCGGCGAACACCTCAACCAATCGGTAGCAAACATAATTCGGCTGCGATCATTTTCTCCGCTGAGCCTCCGGCAAATTGACGGTTTGCGGCGGAATCCGCTACGGTGTTTGTGCAACCGCGACGCGATCGATTCCGTTGAAGCCGGAGGTTTTCCATGTTCTTGCTGCTCTTGGCGCTCACTTTTCCCGCGTGGAGTCCTCACTTTTCGTTCGTTGAAAATCCGCTGGCCAACGAAATGCTGGCGCTGCGCTGGCTGCATCTTATTTTCGGCATCATCTGGATCGGCTTGCTCTACTTTTTCAACCTGGTGCTGACGCCGGCGATGAAACGAGTCGAGCCAGCGGCGCGCGTGAAAATTTATCCGGCGCTGATGTCCAAAGCGATGGGATGGTTTCGCTGGTCGGCGCTGGTGACGGTCCTTGTTGGATTGCGCTATTTCCAGTTGCACCTTTTTGCTGATGCGCGAAACGCAGGCGACCATTCGCTGGCCATGAAATGGCTCGGCTGGTGGCTGCTCGTTTGGATCGTCGCCTACATTTTTATTTATGCCTTTCAGCTCCCTGCCAAAGGATTTTTCGATAGTCCGTGGGTGCGCGGCATAGGAATCACGATTGTCGTCGTCGCCGCATCGTGGCTCGTCATGGCGTTGAACGGCGGAGTGAATGTTTCCAATGCGCACTTGGCAATCAGCGTCGGCGGAGGGCTGGGGCTCGTCATGCTGCTGAACACGTGGGGCGTGGTGTGGCGCGTCCAGAAAAAGTTGATCAAGTGGGCGCGCACGAGCGCGGAGCAAGGAGTGCCGATGCCGCCCGAAGCCGAGCGCCTGATGCGCTGGAATTTTCTGACCGCGCGCGTCTCGTTTTGGTTGTCGTTTCCGATGCTGTTTTTCATGGCCGCCGCAAGCCATTATCCTTTCCTGAGCACGGTTGCGCGATAGGTCGAAGTGAACAGTGAAAAGTGGATAGCGAGTAGTGGGTAGGGGCAAGGAAAGAGCGAAATTCGAAAAGGGAAATTCGAAAATCAGAGGACGAGGGGTGTACACCCCCATGTGTGACGGAAAGTGTGCGGAATTGCATGAAAGGATTGGAGATGCGGGCGTAACGGCGTGTTCAGCGCGGGGTCTTGTGATTGGTATCTGGTTGAAGAACAATCGTCCTGGAAGATGGGACCCCTTCCCCCGTTTTTTGCAAAGGTGTGATTCGACGGGGGTTAGAGGGTAGGGGTCTGCAAAAGATGTGATTCTAAAGGGGATAGCTTGGGGAAGAGTTAGAAAGTTGGAATGTTGAAAGGTTTGAAGGTTCGCGAAGGACGACGGGGAGGGGCCGGCATGTTCAGCGGGGCCCGGGAGGGAGTGGCGTGGGCGAAACATAGAGAATGGTAGCAGGGTATTGGCGGATTGTCAACTAATATGTGAGTGTACTGAGTAGGTCATTCGAATGAGGAGGCGCGGATTCGAATGGGAGTGGTGGAAGTCGAGAGGATTGAGGGAATTGGCGGAATTGAGACGATTTGGTGAAACTGTGGAAATGTGTGGAAAAGTCAAAACACGCACCCTTTGACAAGCCAAACCCCAAAGGGATGCGGCACCCAAGAGTGTCTCTGTCCGTTGAGGGTGCTCCACCCGCCTAAAACCCCTCAAGCCACTTCTGGTCGCCGATGCCAGGCGTATCTCGGCTCTCCATCCACACCCGTCCTTCCCCGCCGCTTGCGAGATCTATGATGCCGCGCATCTTGTCCCAGATAGCAACGCCACACTTTGTGCCCCCCGCTGCCCACATGACCTGCACATCCCCAGGGGCCACATCGATGCTGCGAGAGCGGTCGTAGACGTGAAGAAACCGCAGCACTGTTTGCTCTGCCGAGCTGTAGAGGTAGAGATAGCCGCTCTTCCCGTCATCCTCAAAGACAGCGAAGGTTTTGTTAGGGCCGCTGGCGTAGAGGATGAAGTTGGTTTGGATCGGGGTCTGAGCTTCGGGCAGGGGCTGTGTGCCAGGCTCATGGTCCTTCACCATCTCCTTCCAGTATCGCTGTCGCGCCCTGATGAACTGATCTTGATCGAGATAATCTTCGAACCCCTTCAACCATTCAGGATCGTTGATTCCTGGACTCTCACGGCTTTCCAATGGAGCGGAGACTTCCTGGCCGCTAGCGATGCTTATAATCCCGCGCATTCGACCCCAGATCACAACGCCGCACTTTGTACCATCTGTCGACCAAAGAACCTCAACATCACTCTCTTGTACTAAGAGCACATCTGAAGGCCCATATATCCGCAGGTCCCTGATAATGCAGTCGGTCTTTTGGTCCGAGACATAAAGGTACCCGCCGTGCTCGTCTTCATCGAAAAACCCGGCGAATCCCTCTGGCCCAGACGTAGCTCCAACGAAGACCTTGGAGTCGTCGTTGTCGTTTTCTAAGTCGATCATGAGTTTCCGAACCTCTCTAATCTTGCTGGTTCGCCTTATCCTTCCAGTGCTTCCTCTTCTGCTGTTGGGCCTGATGGCGGTTTATCTGACTCGGCTTTTGGCCGGTATTCGGATGGTTCTTCTTGAAGTTTTCTCCTCCGCGATGCTCGGTCCGAGTCATTTCTTTGACAGGACCGTTCGGCTTTTGCCCTTCATGGTGCAACTCAACGGGATGTCCGTCAGCTCCTGTTGGTGCGTTGCCCTGTTTCATCTGCTCTTTAT
>JBGPLB010000106.1:0-16738 GCA_041486245.1 Candidatus Acidiferrum sp. | reverse complement strand
TGAAGAAGTGGATTGCCACTCTGCCGAGGACCACAAACCTGGTTATTTATTGCGGCTGCTGCCCGTTCGATCACTGCCCGAATATCCGTCCTGCTTACACGGCTCTGCAAGTCATGGGTTTCACCCACGTGCGCGTTCTCTTCCTTCCGACGAGCTTTGCAGTGGACTGGGTCGAAAAGGGCTACCCCATGCAAAGAGGGCTCTGATGGATTGCAAATCCGTTGAGGTTTTCTTTAGACGTTACGCAGAACCAGGCAGCTTGCGATCATGTCGTGAATGGCCTGCTTTTTCTCGGTGAAGCCCGCCATAATGTAGCCGATGAAAAGAGGAATCATGCCCGTGATGATTTTTGAGAAGTAGCGTCCCGAAGCACGCCCAAAGGAAATCGGCTGTCCCGTCATGTCGGTAACCTTCAGATTGAGGACCTTTTTCCCCAGCGTGGCTTGCCAGGAAGAACTCTCTGAAAGTGCGTAGTACAGCCAGCTGACGACAAAGATGATTCCAAAGAAGCCGAAGATAAACCCGAACCCCATGAATGCAGCTACGTTGTCACTTATATCCTCGCCCGAACCAATCTTGCCGAGTGCGGCGCCGGCACCCGTCAAGATAAAGAGAGGCACCAAGAGAATCAGAAAGGCCGCGCAAGAAACCAATCCGTCGATCAGGTAGGCGACGAACCGCAGCCAGAAACCGGCATACTCCACGCCGCCGTAGCTTGCGCCTGCGGGCACAACCGGCGCGGGCGGACTTGGAACAACTGGTGATAACGACGGAAGCGCCGGTACGAAACTGGAGATTGCCTGGCCGCAGGTTGAGCAGAACGCCGTCGTCGAGGAAATTTCGCTTCCGCATTTTGAGCAATACACAAAGTCTCCTTCACGTACGAGTGGCCAAACCGGGCGACCGTTGCGGAAATCCTACTTCCCCTTACCGCGCCGGTCAATCACGCGCGGCACCAGCGTTTTCCAGCCTCGCGCCGATCACATTTCACTGCGATTCGATCTTCTGAACTCTTATACGTTTTTGAGTCTTCATTCGTTCAATCCTTGCAGGCATTTTTTGTGTATTGAAGCTGCCTAGTAGCCATGGGGTCCGCACAGGGTGAACAATCGCCGACTAGTCTTCTGCCTAGTCAGCCCAAGCCCGATGACTTCTTCCCCTCCCCGAATCCCTTATAAGCGAGGATGGTTCCTGTGGAATCCCGTGGCGTCTTGATAGGCCCGCGCCAAAGTAAGCAGCTTCGCTTCCCCGTATAATTTTCCAAGGAAAGTGAGGCTTACCGGCGTCCCAGGGCCACCTGTATTTTGAAAATCTCCTGGATCGTCGGTCGCAGGCTTCGAAGCGTCGTCGCCTCGGAAGCCGTTTGGCAAAATCACGGCTGGATGGCCCGTCAGATTTGTAATAACAAGCTGATCGCTGCCCGTGGGCGCTACAATCACGTCGAGACCATCAAACACTTTTGCAACCGCATCCATCGCCAGCCGCCGTGCGCGACTCGCCTGAATATACTCGACCGCCGGAATGAAGCGTGCAGAGCGGAAAGAATTGGGCCAGTCAAAAGGTTTCTGTGCGGTGAGCAGCTTGTCTCTCCCGGTTCGGGTCAGCTCGTCAAAGGCCGCGGCCGCTTCCGCCGAAAGCATGGTCACCATGGATTGGTAAGGAAATTTGGGCATTTCAACCGGAATGAGCTTGACGCCCATCTCTTTCAGTTTTGCTAGTGCTGCATCGTTGTATTTTCTGTCGTATTCCGCGCGTACACGGCCAGCTTCCCTGCGGCTCATCTGTTCGTCTCGTTTTTTTTGTTCTTCGGGAGTCGCCGGGGGTTCCTCCTTCGTCTCTTGCGCCGCCTCTCGGGGCTTGGGCTCGAAATCCACTTTCAGATAGCCCACGCGGAGTTGCCGCCAATCCAGCGAGGCATCCCAGTGGAATGCGGCATTCTTCACGCTCGGGTCCGCACCGTCCGGTCCGTAAATCGCTTCAAGCACGAGGGCGCAATCCTCCACCGCGCGGCAAATCGGCCCGAGTTTGTCCATGCTCCAGGAGAGAGCCATGGCGCCGGTTCGCGGCACGAGGCCGAAGGATGGTCGCAAACCTGTGCAGCCGCACCGCGTCGACGGCGATGAGATCGACCCAAGCGTTTCTGACCCGATGCTGAAGGCCACGCATCCCGAGGCCGTGGCGGAGGCTGGCCCTGCAGACGAGCCGCTCGAACCTTGCCCCGGATTCCAGGGGTTCCGCGTCACGCCGCCAAACCAGTGGTCGCCTTGCGCCAGAGCACCGAGCGTCAACTTTGCAACCAAAACCGCGCCCGCTTCATCCAGCCGTTTCACGACCGTGGCATCCTCATCGATCATCTGATTTTCGAACCCGCCGGCGCCCCACGTCGTCCTATAGCCCTTTGTGGCCAGCAAATCTTTTGCGCCCCATGGCAATCCGTGCAGCGGGCCCCGATATTTTCCGGCAGCGATCTCTCTGTCTGCGTTTTTCGCCTGAGCGAGCGCACGCTCCTCCGTCAGCGTCACCACAAATTTCAGCGTGGAGTCGTACCGCTTCAATCGCTCCAGATACATCTGCGTCAGAGCCAGCGAGGACACCTTCTTTGTACGCACCAACTCGGACAGCTCGCGCACGCCGGCGAATGCGACATCTTCCAAATTCTTCGGCGTACCCGGTGAAGCGATCACCGAGGGCTTCGAAATGCGCGCAGGCCGGCGCTCGGTCTCAAACTTCATACCGGGCAGCACGGGATCGAATATCAGGCAGGGCGCGACGGAATTCGGAATGTGCAGGGCATAAATCGCTTCGTAACTCTTGGCCTGCTGGTTCAGGTTGTCCAGCATCATCTCCTTGTCTTCTTCGGGAATGGGCACATCCGCGATAGCTGCGGCATTCTCGATCATCTCTTTGGTAATCTTTGTCGCGCCTTGGGCCTGCGCTTGGGCCCATAGGACACCAGGAAACAACGTGCCGCTCAGCCCCAGCCCCGAACAAGCACTCAAGAATTGTCTGCGATCCAGCATCGGTATCTCTCCTTGGCACACTACCGGCGGGCGATTGTAATACAGGTGCGGGCTTCCTTTGTCTGCTTAACCGCGATCCCGCACATCGCAGAGCGAATTAAAAAAAGCAGCGTCCGGTAGAGAACTCACTCCGGACGCTGCTTGAGACTGCTGCGGATTGTTGCCGTCTATTTCCTGTCGTACTTGAGGCATTCCTCGAGCTGGCGAATGGCCTCGTCCGTCGCCCGGATCGCTTCCACGCGATGCCCGCCGAAATCGTGCGCCGCATGTTCCAGATGTTCCTTGGCACGCCGCAGGGAGGCAATCGCGTCCCGGATTTGCGGATGCGGTTCGGCGGCCGGAGCCGCCGGGGCGGCATCGGGCTGTGGAGTTGCGGCGGGCACGGCGTGCGAGCTCGCTGTGTTCGGAGCGGCCGGAGCCGACGCCGCATAGGCGAATGCTGCCACCAGAGCCACCAAAGCAAATGCAATCAGAGTTCTCATCTTCATGAGCCACTCCTCCTCGTCCGATTTAAGGCTCGGACCGCCTTGAGTTCCTCAATCCACCGTCTGCGCCTTCGCCGTGAGGAAGTGGCCAACCTGATCCCGGCAAATGAGCCAAAGAGGCATGTCCGGCCCACACGGTCCGTCCTTCTCTATCGTTCTTAAGGTATCTTTATGCGCGTGCGTACGAGAATTTTTGGCCCTGCTCACAATCACAGAATACCCCCCAGCGATCGCGTCGCATTGACCCTATGCGTCCTTACTGTGTTTTTGGGAGCGCGAACGCCACGTACACCCCGCCGGACGGTGACTTAGGATCCTTGCCTCCTCCCGCGGCGATCACAACATATTGGCGTCCATTCACGGCGTAAGTCGCGGGAGTCGCATTTCCCGAGAACGGCAGCGTTGTTTCCCACAACAATTCCCCGGTGGCTTTGTCATACGCGCGGAATTTCTTGTCAAAGTCGCTGGCCCCGATAAATACCAGCCCTCCCGCAGTGACTACGGGGCCTCCATAGTTTTCCGTGCCCGTGTTCTTCAGTCCCTTCGCGGCAAGCTCGGGGTATTCGCCCAGGTTTATCTTCCAAACGTATGCCCCCGTGTTCAGATTGATGGCGCTGAGCGTGCCCCAAGGCGGAGCGATGGCAGGATAACCATCCGGGTCGAGAAATTTATGGTAGCCAGTAAAACGGTACTTCATCTCGGGTGGGGGAGGTTCCGAGCTTGGCAGTTCGTTAGACTTTCCACTCATCAGAAAATCGATCAGCGCATGAAGCTGGTCGTCGTCAAAATTGGCGAACGCCGGCATCCTTCCTTTGCCATTCGTGATCGTTGTCCCAATCTGCTGCGGCGATAAGCGGTCTCCTACGCCGATGAGCGACGGCATGGCAGGGGGCGATCCGGTCATTTTTTCGCCGTGGCAGACGCTGCACTGGCTCATATAAAGGGAATTGGGGCTATTTTCTCCGCTGTCCGGAGCCAGCGTTCCCGTCCAGGCCATCTCATTTGCGTTCACGTAGAGAACCGCGGTTTCTGGGTCGACCGCCGGGCCGCCCCACTCCGCGCCGCCGTCGAATCCAGGAAAGACGACCGTGTCTTTTCCGACGCTGAACGGCACGAACTGCCCCTCGCTGCGGAATTTCCGAAAATTCTCGAGTGCCCACTGGTGCGCTTCAGGCGTGCGAGTTGTCAGCATCTCTTCACTAAGAACTTGCCGCGCAAACGGCGCGGGCTGGGTTGGCAACGGCTGCTCGGAAGACGCGACTTCGCCGGGCACAACGCTCGGAGGATATTTTCGGTATTCGATGGGGAAGAGCGGCTTTCCGCTCACTCGATCAAACAAATATACGAATCCCTGCTTGGTCGTTTGGGCTACGGCGTCGATTTCTCTACCGTCCCGGTTAACCGTCAGGAGCACGGGCGGCGACGGGAAATCGCGGTCCCACAAATCGTGCTTCACTCCCTGAAAATGCCAGATTCTCTCTCCCGTTTTTGCTTTCAAAGCAATCAGACAGTTCGCGAATAGATCGTCGCCGACGCGGTCGGCGCCATAGAAATCAAACGCGGCCGAGCCTGTTGGGACATAAACGATTCCGCGCTTCGGATCGACGGCCATGCCGGCCCAGTTGTTCGCCGCTCCACTATACTTCCACGCATCCTTCGGCCAGGTCTCGTAACCAAATTCTCCCGGGTGCGGAATCGTGTGAAAAGACCAGCGCAATTTCCCCGAGAGCACGTCGTACGCGCGAATGTCTCCCGGCGCTGCCGGCAGAGTTTCTGGATTTCGTCCGCCAACTATAATCACATCCTTGTAAACAATGCCCGGGCTCGTCAGGGCCACGGATTGCCTTTCCGGATTGCGCCCCAGCTCGCCGCGAAGATCAATCCTTCCGGCTTTTCCGAACGATGCGATTGGCTTTCCGGTGCTTGCATTTAGCGCATACAGAAAGTTCATCACGCCGACAAGGATGCGCTTGTCTCTTTCATTCGACCAGTAGGCCAGCCCGCGATCGGGTTGCGTGGCATTCATACCGGAATCAAATTTCCACAAGAGTTTGCCGTTCGCGGCGTTTACAGCAAACACTTTCTGAGTCGGCGTAATTCCATACAAAACATCGGCGACGATGATCGGACTGGTTTGCAAACCGCCTTTTTCGCCCGTGTCATAGCTCCACGCAACCTTAAGCTCTTTCACATTCGTTCGATTGATTTGCGTGAGGTTGGAGTAGTGCTTGTTTTCCGCCGTTCCTCCGTACACCGGCCAATCCGTTCTTATCTCGCGGGAGGAATCGGAGCCGGAGCTGTGTGGCACTTGGCCGGCACTGACATGCACGATCACTCTAGTTGCATAAAGCAAACTCGAAATCGCGAGTACGCCGCACATCGTCACGACGACGCCGTGAAATTTTCTCATGCCGCAACTCCGCATGTCGTCTCGAGACTTCTACGCACTGAGCGGGACTCTCGGCGACCGCGTATCTTACTCCGGATCATGTCGGCGCAGTTTCTGAATTTAGGTTTCTGAATCTAAATCTCCGAATCTGTGTGGCAACACGGCGGGGGGCTGATATAATCCGCGCGATTTGCCGCTCTACTCCGCCGGCAGAGTTTGCAAACGAGGCCAAACATGTCCGCACCTTTTTCTTATCTGATCGCTTCCCTGATGTTCCTGGCGCTCGCGGCTGGAGGCGGACGTGTTCCCCTTCCGCCATCCCACGGAATCCTCGTAGTAGCCAACCAGAAGGAACACACCACGCTCCTCGTCGATCCCCAAACACGCCAGGAACTTGCCAAAATCTCGGTCGGCGTAAATGGTCACGAAGTCGCCGTTTCACCCGACTCGCGGTTCGCCTACGTCCCCATTTACGGTAATTCCGGCGTCGGCAAACCCGGGACGGACGGCACGTCTATCGACGTCATTGATTTGCACGAGCGCAAACTCGCCGCCACCATCGACCTCGGCAAGTCGCTTCGTCCTCACCGCGCCGAATTTGGCCCCGATGGCTTGCTTTATGTCACGGCGGAGCTCGCCAAGGTGGTTGACGTGATCGACCCTGCCACGCGTAAAGTCATCGCGGAAATTCCCACGGGTGCGCCAGAATCCCACATGATCATCATTTCCCCGGATGGCCACCGCGCCTACACCGCCAACGTCGGAGCCGGTAGTGTCAGCGTTCTGGACCTGCAGAAACGCACTTTGATCACCGTCATCCCCATCGCTAAAACTGTCCAGCGCATCTCCATTTCCCCAGATGGCAAGCATGTCTTCACTCATGATCAAGATACACCGCGCATCGCCGTCATCGACACTGCCACCAACAAGGTTGCCAGTTGGATTTCTCTCCCTGCGACCGTCTATACCTCGGTGCCAACATCGGACGGTCTTACCTTGCTGGCTGCATCTCCATCGGGAAAGCTGTTTGTAATCGATCTGGATTCATCGAAAGTCGCGAAATCTTTCGATATCCCCGCCGCCACAGGGGAACTTCTGCTAACACCTGACGGCAGGTTTGCCTTCGTAAGCTGTCCTCAGGCCGGAGTGATCGAAGTTTTCGACGTGCCCAGCAGCAAACTCCTGGAACCGATCAAGCTTACTCCAGGTGTGGATGGGCTCGCTTGGGCATCAGCGATTCCATAATTACTAAAGGGGAGCGAAAATGGGCAGCCTCAAGTCCATCATCGGGCGGATGACTCGCCCATGAACGTGGATTGGATCCGCGATCTGTGTCTATCGTTTCCGCAAACGACCGAACAGATTCAGTGGGGCGATGACCTCGTCTTCAAAGTAGCGGGCAAGATTCACGCCATCACGGTACTCAGGCCCGCCAAGACTTGGCTTACGTTCAAAGCATCTCCGGAAAAATTCGCGGAGTTAATAGAACGCCCAGGCATAATTCCCGCACCTTACCTGGCGCGCGCCAAGTGGGTCGCTCTGGAAACCAAGGATGCGCTTTCCACGGACGAACTTACGCTCTTGCTGCGTGAGTCTTACGACATGGTGGTTGCCAGGCTGCCCAGAAAAACCCGTGAAACCCTCGCAACTGCAAGGCCCTCCTCGCGCATCAACCCCCACAAGAACCGCCAGGCAAAACGGAGTATCCGGAAGCCGCGTCAAAAAACAAAAAAGCCTTCTCGATCCAGAGAAGGCTCATAGTTCCCGCCGGTCTTTAACTTTCTCGAGCGTTTACGGTGTTATGCGGATGCCTTGGTATCCATGTTGCGCCGCAACGGCCTGGCTCCAGGGAGCGGAAAACTCATGTGCCAAAAATTTGAGTCCGATGAAATGAACTCGACTCCCACGTGAGTCTTGTTTTCCCGGTCGCGCTTGACGGAAACCACCCTGCACTCCACCGTCCGGTCACTGTTCTCATTCACCAGGATCAGCATCTGTCCTACTACCACCGGTTGATCGATCTGCAGCAAAGCTCCGTGGCGGTTCACCGATTGCGACTTCGCCTTCACGCGGAATTTGTCCCCGCTCTCGTCCTGTCCGTGCACGGTTATCGGTACCGTGATGCATACTCTCAACGTTCGGCGCCGCTCTTTGCATCGAAAATGAAGTATGGCCATGAGAGACACTAACCTCTCGATTGATTTTGACGACTCAGGATCCTAAGCCTGCCCCTACTGGACTGGCTTCAGCGTCATCACCCTCGCAAACATGGCGCCGAAGTGAACGGTCGAAGCGAGCGAGGAAACCAGCACGAACGTCGTCCACATTGTTCGTATTCTGAGTTTTGGCAGTGGTCCCGGCAATAGCGGGACGGTACCAAATTGAAGCCTGTTGCTCCGGTACTCTAGTACGTTACCTGTTCTCATACAAGACCATTTTGGGAAAATACTACCTACGGGTAGTGCAAGCCGGCCGCCACTCGTTTCGCATTTCCACAGAAATATCCACCGGCTTGACTCGTACGCACTCGTACGTCCCACGCTCTAACCTACAGCGTGGTTCGCCTTTAAATAACTTACTTGTATTCTGTTACTTACAAGGAGTCCATCGAGCCTAAGTCAGTTTCTCTCTTCCAAATCGACGAACTTGACCTTCCAAGGCCTAACGCCTAAGTCCAGTCTCGCCACCGTTACGGGCAGTCGAAATCGCTTTGGTCCGGCGCTTCCGGGGTTTATGTATGTCACGCCGCCTTTCTCTGTCTGGCCCGGTTTATGGGAGTGCCCGCTGACGACGATGTGCATCCCGGCGACACTGGGATTTATGTCTAAATTATCTAAAATGTGCAACATGTAGACTACCACAGCACCCGCTTGAATGACTTCAGTTATGGGCAGTGCCTTCGCCCACTCTCCCGTATCCACATTTCCTCGCACTGCGACGACAGGTGCGATGGCTCTCAGTGCCTCGAGAATCTCCGGTCCCCCTACGTCCCCGGCGTGGAGGATCAGGTCCGCTCCGCGCAGCGCATTAATGGCGTTCTCTCGAAGCAGTCCATGGGTATCAGAAATCAGTCCGAGGATAGTTCCTTCTTTGAGCACTCTTTTTCACAGGGCGTAGACCAGGCGTGCCCTCCCGCCGATTCGTCCAAATCTTGCCGCGATTTAGCTTTTTCCGAGCACTCGCACAATGTCCAGTGCGTTTACTCGCGCACGTTCCACTGTCAGGCCCCAGTGCAGATGCGGACCTGTCACGCGGCCGGTTGCTCCGACCTTTCCCAAAACCGTTCCGACTTCCACGATATCGCCCACTTTCGCATCTGTTTCTGAGAAGTGGCAGTAGAGGGTGTATATCCCCAATCCATGGTCGACGACAACCGTGTTCCCGGAAAAAAACAAATCCTCAGCCAGCACCACGCGTCCTTTTTGCGAGGCGTGCACGGGCGTGCCCGCCGGTGCGGGAAAATCCACCCCGCTGTGCGGCGATCCGGGGTGCCCATTCAGCACGCGCCGCCGCCCAAAATTGGTTCCCTTGAACACGCCATCCAGCGGCTCGCGAAATGGCCCATCCCACAAACGCTCGGGCGTCACGCGATCAAAGATTTCTCGAAGGCGTTTCGTTTCCGCCTCCGCCCTCGCCACCTGCTCCGGGTCCGGCTCGACAAACTGCTTCTTGACCGTCAGGTTTTCCGTGGCGAAGTGCCCTTCGTCCACCTCCAGCATGACCTGGCAGCTCACTTGGTCGCCGTTTTGCAGCTCCGCCTCGACACTGAACTCATATTTCCCCGCCGGTTTCTGCAAATCTACTCCGAGCAGTGCGCGCCGCACGTCCGCGCCCGGCGCGCCAGGCTCCTTCTCCGCCGCCCGCCAGAATGGCACTTCCCGCTCGTTCCATTTACCGGTCAGTTGCCCCAACGGGTTCGCACTGCGTACCGTCACCAATAGGAGGCTCCCCTGTGCCGCACCCGGCGCGCTCAGCCGCAGCTGTACTCCGCTCCCGCAATCCTCCGCGTGCGCCGCGGCGGCGAACAAGAGCGTCCCGGCAAAAATGATCGATGCGCTAGACCTGAAGGCAATCCTTCGCAAGATGGCTTCGATTAGTCTCATTCCTTCGGCCGCATAGCTTGGACGCGCGGCTCCAACTTTTTGAAATGCGCCAGGCCCACTTTCGATCCCAAAATCGCTTTTTCAAAGGCCAGCAGCAACTCAGGATTTTTCGTCGTTTCTCTCAGCTCCTTCAAGAACGGCCGGACCTTGGCGTAAATGAAATACAGCTCTCCGCAAAACGCCGGGTCAAAAAACAGCCTCTCGCTTAACACCCCATTCGACACAAACGAAATGGCGATTCCCCAATAACTGAGCACCTGCCTCAGCCAGTTGTTTTCCTCCGTCCCCAGTGACATTCCGATCTTCATAAACTCATCCGCATCTTTCGGCCAGAACTTCGCCATCCACCATTGCCGCGCTTTCCGCATCTCCGGCTCGCGCCTCAAGTTGTACAGCTCGAGAATCAAGCGTGCATCATCGGCGGTCGGTTTCTTCGCCATCGTTATCTCCTTCATTCTTCCAGCGTGTGATTTTACCTTCTGCTCGCGCCTTTTTGCTTATGGATTCTTGACTGTTGTCGATGGCGTACAATCCCGCCTGTCCGGCGCCGCTGGCTCCGAACGCTCTCCTCGCATTCCATGCGCTCAATATTCTCGCTATTTACTCTCCAGGCTAGGTCGGGGATGATGCAAGCTCGAAACTCGAATGCGTACCGCAAATGAGGAGAGACTTCATGCGTAATGAACTTGCATTCACCACTGCACTCGCGCTATTTGGCTGCCTCTCGCTCTGCGCGCAACAATCTTCTACGCCCTTCGCGGCCACCTCCTCCGCCGCCAGGCAATCCGAGTCGGACGAGTACACCCGCTACGAGCTTCTTGCCCCGGAAACAGCCAGCTTTAAGATCTATTACGAAGTCACTGCCACAACACCCGGCGCAAAGTCTTTCTACAATCCCATTCGAAAAGGCAGCGCCGCCAGTGACGAAGCCGCATTCGACTCCATGACTGGTGAGCCTCTTCATTTCGAAGTTGTCAGCGGCGCCGAGGTGCGCAAAGACCCGCTCATGTCTGACGCCAATGCCGATACCAATTTCATAAAGATTTCTCTCGCCAGGCCCGTTCCACCCGAGGGCCAGGGCCGCGTGCTTATCCTCAAGACCTACAAGGACGTGAAGAGCTACTACCGCGAGGGAGATGCCATCGTATTTAGTCGCCCGCTGGGGATCAAGCGCAACAAGGTCGTTCTGCCCCCTGGTTATGAACTAGTCGGCTGCAATGTGCCGTCGCAAGTCTTGTCGGAGCCGGATGGCCGCATTTCCATCAGCTTCTTGTACCCAGGCGCTGGGGAAGCGCCTCTAATTCTTCACGCCAAGCTTGGCGCGCAAACCGGACCAACCGCCGCTCCACACCCCGCGACGAAAGCACGCAGTTGGGAAGCTCCCTTCGAGGGAGAATCCGAGCGGGCCCGCCTTTCCGAACGTGCCCATCAAGATCGCGACATTGTCTATTTCCTGCAGCAGCCGGAAACGGACGCTTTCAGTCTCTACCACGACTACACCGAATCGCGCGAAGGCGCGGACAAATACCTCAACGTCGTCCGTGAAGGCAGCACTGTTTCCAATCCCTCGGCCTACATTCTGGATACCGGCGAAAAGCTCCCCACGAAGCTGGTAACAGGCGCCGATCTCACCGCAGCAAAAATTGACGCCGGCGAACCCGTGGCCCCGACAACCCAAGTTGTGCTAATTCCGTTCCCGCCAGTGAAAAAAGGCCAATCGATTCGTCTCCGCATTTCCGAAACCTACACCGCGCCAGTGAGCTACCGGCTCGACGGCGACGAGTTGGTGTTCGACCGCAGTTTCGGCAGGCCGCGCAACGCCGTGGTTCTCCCCGCCGGATGGTATCTCACCGCCAGCACCATCCCCGCGACCGTCAGGCAGCTTCCCGACGGCCGCATCCGCCTCGATTTCTGGAATGGCCGCCCCGATTCCGTGGACGTCCTGATCAAAGCAAAACGCCGCGCCGCCTCGCCCAGTCGCTAGTTCGCGCGCATATCTAGGCGCCATCTTCTCCACAGCTACCGGCCTCGCTTTGTCGCGGCTCCAGTAGCCGCTCGTTTTGCAACTCTCTTACCGCCGCATTCGATGAGTACCTGGCACGCCTCAAGACAGGCATTCTTAAGTTGTTCCGCGATTCCTGCTTCAACTTCTTCTCCCAGGAGAAGCAACGCGGCTCCGTGCACCTGCGCGACGAGGGCCATTGCTAGCCCCAGGTAATCTGCTGCCACCCCTCCCAAATCATCCGCCAGCTTTTCCTGAATAAATTCGAACGACGGCATCCGCTCCTTGCGCGCAAGTCGCTCGGCCCAATCCGAGGTCAGTAACAAGTATTCATTTCCGTTAGTCAGTGTGAATTCCAGCCCTAATCGGCAAGCCTCCGCAGTCGACCTTGCCGGTTGCAAAGCTGCAAACATTCTCTCTCTCGCGCGCACCCGCAAGAACATGATCAAATCGTGCTTGTCACGAAACCTCTCATACAGCGTGGGCGTGGTCGTCCCTGCCGCCCGCGCCACTGCTCGCATCGTCAACGCGTGTTCCCCTCCTTTGCTCCACAACTGATACGCAGCGTCCACGATTCGGCCTTCCAAATGCCTGTCAGCCTTGCGCGGCATTCTCATTTCCTCCTGGCCCTGCAATCCTTAAATTATATCCTTGACAGCGTTAAAGTAACAACGTATAAATATTCGTCGCCCCCGCCCTCGCGGTTGGCGAGTCCCAAAATCACCTCAGTAAGGAGTAGTCAGAAACAAGTTATGGCTAGATTTCAGTATTCTGTTACCACCAAGGCCAGCCCGGCGCTCGCCTGGTTAGTATTTTCCGATTTGCATCGCTGGAACAACTTCGCCAACGTCTACGGCGAATTGCGCTGGCGCGACGGCAACCCCTGGGAGCCCGGCAGCCGTCTACAGATTGAACTCCTCCGGCCCGTCAACGCTGTCATCGACCACGTCATTACCACATGCGTCCCTGGAAAGAAAGTGGGTTGGATCGATCACGCCATCGGAGTCGCCATGGCCCAGTGGGTTACTTTCGAAGAGCGTCCGATGGAAGGCACACGCGTCCATACTTGGGGAGAGGTCCTTCATTCCGGGATTACGATTGGCGGGCGCACCGTGGAGGAATTGATCGCCAGCTTCACGCGGACGTGGTACGAATCCTTTTGTATCGCGTGTAACCAACTCGTGCTGCCAGGCGGTGCAGCTCCGGGTGACACGTCATTTGCGACCCAATGAAACGTCGTTTTCTCTAGCTACTTGCAAAGAAATCAGGCGAACCGAGTCGCGGCACCGAGTTATTTCGCTTCCTCCGGTTCGCCTCTCATCCGTTTTCTTCAGCCGAGCGCCGCTGCCAGCGCACCAACGAAAGGCCATCTGCCACCTGTCTTCGTTTCACCCATCCAATTTCGAATGCCGCGCTCCGCGGTGCGCTAAGCCGTGTGCCGGTGCTCCGCCTGCGGCAGCGTCCATTCGCCGACGCTTACAAACAGTTCCAAACCAATCGCAAACGAATCGTTCCCCAGCGGCTCACAATAAACCACGCGCGCCCTGGACCTTAAACTTCCTAGCAGCGATCTCACCTTAACGTGATCGTTGGGATGCCACGGTTTATTCGTGACCACCCGCGCGCCTCGGGCGCTTACGTTTTCCGTGATTCCCTGTTGGGCTGCAGTGTGGATATCCAGTCCGCACAGGTCTACCGATACATGCACCGGAGAACGGTCTTGTAACCGGCGCGCCTCGTTTTCCATTGGGTACCGCACTGCTTTCTGAGCCGGGATGTGGGAGTAAACGTTGAGGTGGGTTCAACGGCTGGCAAATCATACCCTCTTAACCCGCAAGACCGTCAAGAAGTTTCATACCGCGCGAATTCTTATTCGTTACTGTCCGACAACGCGACATCCTCATCCCATGACCGAACATCCGCCCCTTGTTCGGCTTTTCCCTAAAACATGTAAATCTTTATTTTTCTGCGAGTTACGCTTGCCATAAATTCGGTAATTCGATTGCCCCAATTTCTTGTTTGCGTCATACTCGCGTTTCTCACTGTTAGTCTGGGAGGCACTCGTGAAAAAGCACGAACGCATTCGTGAGAAAGTTACCATCCTGCCGACCTCCATGTATCTCTCCAAAATGCACGACGCCGGTTGGACGCTCGTGGCTCTCGAATGGGAGCGGGAAGTGGAAATCTCCTCAGCCCCCGAACCTCCAGAAGAAATGCCAGCCTCGGAGGAGATCCCCTTCGGTCTTCGAATAGCCGCAGATTGCCACCACCTCGAAGACGATCCTCTTGAGATGCAAACTCTCAAATTCCTCGCTGAATTGATCGTTCAGGACGTCTCCTTCACCAGCATGGCCGACGCCCTCAACGTCCGCGACTATCGCACTCGGAGCGGCGCTCCCTGGAGCTCCGCCGCCGTCTTCCGCCTGATTCCCCGCTTGATCGACGTCGCGCCACGCATCCTCTCCGGCAACGAATGGGAATCTCGCAAGAAACAGCTTTCCCGCGTCGCCTGGAATTCCTAAGCGCCCGCCAACTTGGGCCGCACTAGGCACCCAACTGGCAGCTGAGCCGTTCCTAGCGTGGTAGAATCCACGCAATAAGCGCCAACAATTCTTTTTTTTGCTCTCTCCTTGACATTCTACCTATCACAGCTTATATATGTAGAATGTCTAGGAAGAAACACTCTTTTCCATTCCTGATCGCCGCGTTAGGAATTTTTTCCATTCTTCCCAAGGTAACTTGCGCAAGCTCTGCCGCTGGCGAGCGAGAAGCCGTCGCTAAAATCGTCCTGCAAGTTCAAAAAGCCGATTACGACGGCGATCGTGCCGCACTCCACCGTCTCTACGGCGAACTGGCCCCCTTTGCAGACAAAAAAGAACTTGCCTCCCGAGTGCAATACTGGCGCGGTTTTGCCCTCTGGCGTAGCGCCATTAACGGCTTCAACGACAATGCCGACAAACAAGAGCTTCAGCAGGATCTCCATCAAGCGGCCGAGGAATTCGAGAAATCAGCCTCAGCCGACCCTGCCTTCGCGGATGCAAAGATTGGCCTTGGATCGTGCTACGGGCTACTCGCCTATTCCGTGAACAAGACAGACCAGACAGAACTTCAGGCTTTGATGGCCAAGTCCAGGCAAGCCATAAAAGACGCTCAAGCTGCGGCGCCGGACAATCCTCGCCTCCTCTGGGTGCTAGGTCCGATCTATTGGAATATTCCTGTGGATCGCGGCGGTGGCCAAGCCAAAGCAGTGGAAACGTATGAGAAAGGTCTCGAAACTATTCGAAGCCACAACGGCGCAGGAAGCGATCCGCTCGATCCCTCGTGGGGCGAGCCGGAACTTTTGATGAGTCTTGCCTGGTCAAACTTAAATCTCGCGACACCAGACTTGAAAGCCGCCGAGCAAGACGCGGACGCCGCGTTGGCAATGGTCCCCAATTGGCATTACGTTCGCGACATTCTTATGCATCAAATTCGCGACGCAAATGTAAAACAGAACGGAACCAGTTAGCTGTATACGTGCGACGCCGAGTGATTTGGCGCGCAGTCGGTTGAAGCACCGAACAAGTTCAGGAGACGCAATGCCCATTGAGAAATCCGACCTCCTCCAAGGCACGCTGGACATGCTCATCCTAAAAATCGTCGCTCTCGGCCCTGTCCACGGCTACGGCATATCCCTCAGAATCCGCCAAATCTCCAAAGAGGTCCTGCAAGTTCAACAAGGCTCGCTGTACCCCGCACTGCATCGCCTCGAAAAGCGTCGCTGGCTCGAATCTGAATGGGGCGCCTCGGAAAAAGGTCGCCAAGCCAAATTCTACAGATTGTCCGCGAAAGGTCGCAAACAACTGGAGAACGAAGAATCAAACTGGAATCGCCTGGCCGGTGCGGTCGCCAACATTCTTCAAACCGCACAATAGGAGCCTGTCATGTCCTGGTGGAAATCCATTTTTCAAAAAGCCGCTTCCGACACGCAGCTGAACTCCGAGCTCCGCTTCCACATCGATAAGCTCACGGAAGCGAACATCGCCGCAGGGATGACACCCGAGGAAGCCCGCCGCCGCGCCATCCTCGAGTTTGGCGGCCACGAGCAAGTCAAAGAAGATTTGCGCGACGTCTACCGCATCCGCTTCCTCGATGCTTCCGTCGCCAATCTCAAATCCGCCTTCCGCTTCATCCGCAAATCCCCGACGTTCTCCGCCACCGTCATCCTGACTCTTGCCCTCGCCATCGGCGCCAACAGCGCCGTTTTCTCCGCCATCGACGCCATCCTCCTCAAGCCGCTCCCGTTCCCCGACGCCGATCAGCTTATGCGCGTCGACCAATACAATCCGAAAACTTCAAGCCCACTCCATTTGGTTGCCCCGGTTCGTCTCGAAGACTGGAATCGCCTCAATTCCACCTTCCAGGCGCTCACCGGTTATTACAGCGAAGATGTCTCCGAGTCCACCGGCCCTCTGCCGGAAAGGATAACTCGTGCCTGGGTCTCCCCCCGTTTCTTTCAAGTCTGGGCTGTTTCCCCCGTGTTGGGCCGTGAATTTTCCCCCGACGAGGAGACTCTCAACGGGCCGGCCACGGCCCTGATTAGCGATCGCTTCTGGCGTCGTCGCTTCAACGCCGATCCCAATATCGTCGGCAAAAATCTGCGCCTCGATGGTCATCTAACTCCGATCGTCGGCGTGATGTCGCCCTCTTTCCTTTTTCCGAATCGCGAAGCCGATTTGTGGTGCCCCATTCCTGCGGGC
>JBGPLB010000105.1:0-17075 GCA_041486245.1 Candidatus Acidiferrum sp. | reverse complement strand
GTTCTGGAGAAATCGCGGCCACTATACCATCCTGGAGCGGGCATTCGGCTCGGAGAAAAATTGCGCCACGCGCGGCAAATTTGTGATGAGCGCAGAATTATTTCATTGTTCTTATAAACGCAATGTTTCGCACGCGGCCTGCGAAATGATCGCAGCCGGTGATGAGCCCCGCAAGCAGCTGGTGGCCATATTCCGGCTAGCGCGCTTATCGTCCAAGTGACTGATTCGTGGAGCTCGATCCGGACCAACTGGACCTCCAAGTCGCGGTCGTTTACGCTTGCGGTATGGAAACCCGATCAGCCAAGCTGGATGTTTTCGCGACCAATGGGAGAAAGGGTCTATTCGCCGTTGTATCGATCGCTAAGGACGAGATTTTGATCGACTTGAACGGGGAAGAAACCTTGTCGGCACCTACGCGACGGTCTTTGCAGATCGGTGAAGCAAAGCATGCGTTCGGAAGCGAAGAGACCGTTGGTTACTTAAACCATAGCTGCGAGCCGAATGTCTTCTTGGATTTCAGCTGCCTGTGTGTAAGGGCTCTCAAGGACATTCGAGCAGGCGAAGAAGTTAAGATCAATTACGCCGCCACAGAGTATGAAATGCATGATAGCTTTCGCTGCGATTGCGGGTCGCCGGCATGTCTGCGGATGATAAGAGGCTTCAAGTTTCTTACCCGGAATGAGAAGCTCAAGCTGAAGCCCTATCTAGCTCCGTATCTCCTAAGAAGGCTGGACGGAAGAGCCTAGCGAGATCGCTATCCTGCCCGGCCCTCCACCAGCGCACTAGAACACGCGTTACAGGACATTTGGGCGAGTTTCCGATCCACGCGCTAATCCGGACTTACGCAATTTCGGCCCCGGATTCGGCCTGAACTCCACGATAAGTTCGTGCGGATGTTTACGCAGTGTCCGCTCTTCGAGGCGTCAAGAATGCAAGCAGAGCGGCTACTATCAAGAGAGCCGGTACATCTCCAAACAGGTGGCCATGCTCGGAAGGCATACTCAAAGCCTGCGCGGTCATGATTCCAGCGTGCACGATGCTCGAAAAGACCGTAAACCAAATCAGACTAAGATGACGGAGAGGATTGCGGGAAGCGATCAGGAGAAAGACGCCAAGAGTCGCATAGACGCCGAGGATCATCTGCTCGTATTGGGCCTGGTTCGGACTCCACCGCCAGCCTGAAGGCCAAAGAGCCATCATGAGCGGATAGATGCCAAAGATGAATATCAAACCGACCAAAATGAGAGCAACGCGCAGGTAGCGCAAACGAGTTGCGGCCGTCATGAATTACCTCCTTCCACTTTCTGCTTGTACCTGTGCTTGTTTTGGTTCACCGGCCCAGCGCCTTACGGATGCGCGCCAGATGGTGCCAGCTGTGCCGTAGTGCGTGGTCCTCAATGACGAACTGCGCTGTGACGGGCGCACCGAAGCTCAGCGAAAAAGGCGCTGCGCGGTCCAACTCGCCATCCGTGAAGGCGCGCACCGCAGCGGCCGCTTCACGACTGTTTCGCCGTAAGAGTTCGAGCGCGGCGGCCTTGGTTATCCCGGCCTGGTCTTGGGCATGCTTGGCATTCAACTGAGCGACAACCTCCCAAGTAACCTCGGTAACGGCCTTGCCGCTGGCGATTGTTCGCGCGAGATCGATCTCAATAGGGTAGACGCTGGCAACATGGTGCACGATGACGCCGACCGAGCGGCCGTCCTTTCCACTCTCCGGCACCGGCGCATGCCATTCCGCCTCCGAGAGTCCTTCCGCAAAGGCAGCCAAGCCGGCAGCGCCTTCCTCGATCCGATCAGCCAATAGTGCAGCACGACGACCGATGGAGTCTCCGATTTTGAGCTGCTCAAGTTCTTTGCTTGTCTGTTTCTCTTTCGCACTTGCATTCATTGTTGTTTTCTCCTTCTCGTTCCGTTGTTATGGCCCGCGCATATCGCGATCCAGTCATAGGATGCGGCAGCAGGCTTTTGGGAACTTGACCAATCGTCCCGCGTTCTTGCCACAAATGCCCAATTCGGTGATGCTATTGAGATGGATGTGCTTTCCGAGGTCCTGAGAGTCGTTAAGCTGCAGGGCGCGCTGTTCTTCAACGCGGAGTTTTCCGCTCCCTGGTGTCTGAGCTCGTCCCCATCAGCCGCGAAAAAGCACTTTCTTTCTGATGGAGCCGGGCATGTGATCCTTTTTCACTTCTTAACCGAGGGGCGTGCCTATGCGCGACTGCCGGAAGGGCGGCGGGAAGAGTTGAGGGCCGGGGACATCGTCATTTTCCCGCACGGAGATTCTCACCTGTTGGGCAACGGCTTACCCGAAAAACCGGTGGACTCCTTTCGCACGTTTGCGAAAGATCTGATTCATGGACTCAAACTCGTTCGCTTTGGCGGTGGCGGCGAAATCACCAGATTCGTTTGTGGATTCCTGTCCTGCGAGCCGCGGCTGGGCGAGGTCTTTCTGGCCGGCTTGCCCCGGATCCTAAAAATCCAAGGCGCGAAAGAAGCCTCCGGAAAATGGCTGGAACAATCTATCCGCTTCTCCGTGGACGAGGTGAGCGGATCGTATGCCGGCAGCGAGCTGGTGCTCGCCAAACTTTCTGAGGTGCTGTTCGTGGAAACGTTGCGGCGCTACATTAGCGCGCTACCTCCCGACCAAACTGGCTGGCTTGCAGGGGCGCGTGACCCCATCATCGGCCAAGCCCTGGCACTCCTTCACAAGGAGCCGGCCTATGCATGGACCATCTCGAACCTTGCAAGGCGTGTGGGCCTATCACGCACGAGATTTGCTGAGCGCTTCCGCCATTTTCTAGGAGAGTCCCCGATAGCATACTTGACCAAATGGCGGCTGAAACTGGGCGCCGAGATTCTTCAATCGACCGAAGACAGCGTCGCGGAAGTCGCAGCGGCGGTGGGCTACGGCTCAGAAGCGGCATTCAACCGTGCGTTCAAGAGGGGGTTCGACTGTCCACCGGCACGATTCCGCCGCCAGACTAACCCGCCAGAGGCCCAGAAGCTCTGAGAGAGCCGCCAGCGAAGTTAGTTGCATGGCAGGAATTCGTATATCGATGATGCCTTCGAGACTTGTCTGACAAGCGCGTCAATCAGGAATTGAAAAGTTAGAATTGCGGAACCTTGTAGGATCAACAGTTGAGATTACTTGGGAGTTTGCACAAAGCCTACACCGATGGCTGAGCGCCTGTGTTCTAGGCGCTCTTTCAGTCTAAGCCGTTCCTTCTCTGCTGCTTTTTTTGTCTTAAGGAGCTTCGAAAGAAAGACGAACTCGCCCTCCCGTCGTTCGTACACAACCCATCGACCACTCTTTTTGGTAACCATCAGTGTTTTATCTCACAGCTCGCACGGCGTTGTACAGGTGCAGCTCCAAGTTTTGTTACTCGCCGCTGGGGGGTGGAGTTTGCGATGTGCTCTTCGGCAGTTCGGGGGGCTTGATGTAGCTCAGCGGTACCTGCCCCGTCAGCGAATCCATCCAGGTTTCAATCGACTTCACTTGGGCGTCGTTGAGTGTTACTCCACGCTGGTGAACCGCCATGTTGCGGATCGCCTGGTCCAGAGTCGGAACCGAGCCATCATGGAAGTATGGTCCTGTCTCCTTGATGTTTCGCAGCGAAGGGACCTTGAAAACCATCTTGTCGGTCTGCTCCTTGGTCACCTGATAACGTCCCTGATCGGTTTGGACGGGCCACGGTTTCACGACGCCGAGCTTCTGGTACACCGATCCACCGACATACGGACCGTAGTGGCACCATTGGCAGCCGATTGCGGCAAATGTGTTGAAGCCTGATTTTTCGGCGTCCGTCAGGGCCGTCTGGTCACCCTGGATGAAAGCATCCCAACGCGACGGAGTCACCAGCTCGCGCTCGAACGCCCCAATCGCCAATGCCATATTGTTGTAGGTAATCGGATCCTTGACATCGGGAAAGGCTGTATGGAAAAGCGCAACATAGTCCGGCATGGACTTGATCACTCGCACGGCTGCGGCATTGGAGGGCATCGCCATCTCCACTGGGTTGGTGATGGGGCCCTTCGCCTGCTCTTCGATGCTGGGAGCCCGGCCATCCCAAAACTGCACAAAGTGCCCCGCAGCGTTGTAAACGGTAGGCGCATTGCGGTTCCCTTTCTGGTTCTTATGACCAGTCGGCACGCTCTTGGATTCCGCGCCATAGGCGTCGAGCGGATGGCAGGTATTGCAGGAAATCTTCTGGTTGGCCGATAGGCGAGGATCGTAGTACAGGATTCTCCCCAGCGTCACTTTCGCATCAGTCACAGGATTGTCGGGCGAACTCATTACAGCGGGAAGCGGCCCAAACATCTGCAATGCCTCGGCGTTCACCTCCACCGTGTCGGATGCCGACAGAAGGTAGGCAGCGGGAATGAGGACGAGCGTAAGTAGCAAAGCGAGCCATCTAACGTGGCGTGTTTCGAGAATTGACATAAGCGCCCCCTTGGGGGATGCCCAGCCGCTTGTGGGTAGAGGCCAGACATCTTTCTCATTTTCATGGGGGACAGCAGAAGGCTCAAGTACATCAATCACGTTGGCCTGTGACCATAGTCACGCCCGGCGAAAGGAATGAGAAAGAACGGAGTTCAAGGATTTGCATTCCTATGTTCCCGCAGTGTCAGCGAGGCGCCCGGTCCGCACCGCCGGCAGTTCCCCCCCCCCCACGTTTTGCGTAAGTGTTGATTCTAAATGGGGTTAAAGTTGTTTGTTTTGCTACACGTTTGCAAGGGCAATAATATAGATGACTAACCAAGCCTAAGACTAGTAGAATCTGGCGTATGGGTAAGGGATGCGCCTTTTGTCCAGAGCAAGCAAACACCGGAGAACACCTCTGGAGTGGGTGGGCTGGCAAACTGATCGGAGAAAAAGATAGGTATGTGATTAAGCGACAAATGGCTGGAACGGCTCGCCAATGGAAAACTATCGGCTTGAACGAAAAAGCACCCGTACTTTGTGACGATTGCAACAACACTTGGGGAAGCGACATTGAAACAAAAATGAAAAGTGTTGTCGCAGATATGGTTGCGAACGGAGCAGCGATTGAACTCAACAAATCAGACATCGCCATCATAGTAACTTATTCTCTAATGAAAGCATTTGTCTGTGATTACATGCAAGATGAAGTGGAGTCATTTTACAGCCTCCGAGATCGCTATGCGTTTCGTGCGGACTTGACCTTCCCTCGCGGCGTGCAGATTTGGCTTGCGCGGACGTTTGTTGGTCATGGCGTGTTCAAGGGGGGCTATACCAAACTTCCCCTCAAAACTCCCGACCGTTTCCAACTTTACGTATTTACAGTTAGCCTCGGACAATTGGTTATTCAGGTCGCATCTTCTCGATGGACCAAGAAGTCTAGCCGGAAGTATAAGAAGCCGCCCGAATTTAGTTTTCCCCCGGATAGTTTTTCTACGACCATCTGGCCCGTTTGTACCATTCCCGCATATTGGCCGCCGCTTGAGCAATTGCGCGGCCACGATTTGAATGCATTCATCGAGAGATTTCGCACGATTACGAGGATAGGCTGAAATCTTGTTTTTTTTGCGCACACAACCTTCCCGCCGTATCGTGATACACTACGGCTAGAAAGGGATGAGCCGCTGATGAGCCGCCAAGCTGAAAGCGATCAACCCGCTAGTGAATACTCGAATTTTGAAAGCGCGTTAAAACGAGTGCTATCTGTGCCGCGCTCAGCAATGCTCGAAAAACTTAAAGCCGTGAAGAAGCGGAAGAAGTCTAAACGACCTTCCGCTTCCCGCGTTTCAGACGCAAAGATTTAGGCCGCACTTTCTCCCACCTTGCCAGTGACCTCCGCGAAAGTCAACCGCTTTCCCGCTATCTGCGATAAAGCTAGTTGAAATCTGTCTCCATCGTTCACCGGATTCTCTTTGCTGCCGCGATTGTTGTACCGAAAAACTTGCTCGTCCAAATAGCGGAACAGGTGGAATGGCTCTGCGCTGATATAGGTGCCCTTCAACCCGCGCTTGAGCAGGCTCCAGAAGTTCTCCAGCCCGTTTGTGTGCACTTGCCCGTCAACGTAGGACTCCGCGTGGTCGATAACTTCGTGCGCGAAGTCGCCTTTCAATCCCTGATAGGACAGAAGCGCGTCGGAGTAGATCGCGCTCTGTGCTTTGACGTGAGCGCGGATGTTGCCTTGAATAGCGTGCTTCTTGCGGTTAGGAATCATCATGGCGCGAACCTTGCCGCCACGTTCCAGAATGCCCATGACAGCGGTCTTGTCCTTGACGCCGCGCTCGGTAATCATCCGCTTGCGTCGGGCCGGGTGCATGAAGCGGGCCGCACCGCCGATGAAAGTTTCGTCCACTTCCACTTCTTTTCCTTCACCGCCCATCTTTTCCATGCTGCCATGTTGGAGCGCCAAACGGAGCCGATGCATAACGAACCACGCGGACTTCTGAGTGATTCCGAGATCGCGGCCCACTTCGTAAGAACTAATCCCGTTCTTGCAGTTAACGAGCATCCAAAGAGCCGCAAGCCACTTGTCCAGAGAAATTGCGCTGTCCTCGAAAATTGTGCCGACCTTGACGCTGAATTGCTTGTAGCATTCTTTACACTTCCAGCGATGCTGAGTCTCAAGGTAGTAGTGCTCTGCGTGGCCGCACTTCGGGCACACTGGGCCATTAGGCCAACGGAGAGCGGCAATCGTGTCGATGCAGGTCTGTTCATCGCTAAAGTACCGAATCGCTTGCTGGAGTGTCTTTGGCTTCATGGGGTCCCTCAACACCCCAAATCATAACAAGGACGCCTTGGTTAGTCAAGTATATTATTGCCTTTGCAAGTGTTGATTCTAAATAACTTGTTTGCACCAAAATAGCGCCAATGACGATTGGTTTCGTAAGTGTTGCGAATAGGAGACTTACGCCACCTGTTGGGCTCCGGAAAACAAAAAACGCCAGCTCGATGCTGGCGCTACGGGGCATAAGTCACACTGTTACCTACAATCTCTTATACGCTTGGAGTAACCGTTTGTCAACGAAAAAGCAAGGAGAAGACGCGAACAAATTCATGGCACTTCGCGTTCCGGGCCGGGTTCCATACGCCCAAGCCATTTCACTTTAGGAGGGCATTCGCGTGCAGCGTTGCTTCGCGGAATTGGCATGGGCGGAGTAAGATGGTCGAGTACCGATTTGAACTAAATTGGCAGGATAACCGAGATGACTACTGAAGCGAATGAACGGATGCAGCGGCCGCTGGAAGCCGTGGACCCACAGATTGCGGAATTGCTTCGCGAAGAAGCGCGGAGGCAGGCTACGGGGCTGGAGCTGATTCCATCGGAGAATCTTGTGTCGGAGGCGGTGCTGGAGGCGATGGGGTCGATCTTTACGAATAAGTATGCGGAGGGCTATCCGGGGAAGCGCTATTACGGCGGGTGCGAATACGCGGACAAGGTGGAGCAGTTGGCGATTGACCGGGCGAAAGAGCTTTTTGGCGCGGAGCATGCCAACGTACAGGCGCACTCGGGGACTTCGGCCAACATCGCGGTCTATATGGCCACACTGCAAAAAGATGATGTGGTTTTGGGGATGAATCTTTCGCATGGCGGACATTTGACGCATGGGCACCCGTTGAATTTTTCAGGGAGGATGTACAAGTTCGTCGCGTACGGCGTGCGAAAAGAGGATGAACGGATCGATTACGAGGAAATTGAGAAGTTGGCGAACGAGCACAAGCCGAAGATGATAGTGGCGGGGGCGAGCGCGTACTCGCGGATTATCGATTTCGAGCGGATCGCGAGAGCGGCGAAGGGGGCGGGGGCGCTGTTTTTTGTGGATATGGCGCACATCGCCGGGTTGGTGGCGGCGGGAGTGCATCCGAGCCCGGTGCCGTATGCGGATATCGTTTCGACGACAACGCACAAAACGCTGCGGGGGCCGCGCGGCGGGTTGGTACTGTGCAAGGCGGCGTTTGCAAAGGAGCTGGACAAGCTGACCTTCCCTGGGACGCAAGGCGGGCCTCTGGTGCACACGATTGCGGCGAAGGCGGTGTGCTTGAAGGAAGCCAGGGAGCCGAGCTTTAAGGAATATCAGAAACAGGTGGTAGCCAACGCGAAGGCGCTGGCGGAGGCTATCGCGAAAAGCGGGTTCAGGATTGTGACGGGCGGGACGGATAATCACGTTTTTCTGGTCGAAGTGCATTCGCGCGGGATCACGGGGAACGACGCGGAAAAGGCGCTGGACCGCGCGGGAATCACGGTGAACAAGAACTCGATTCCGTTCGATCCCCTTCCCCCAATGAAGGGGGGCGGAATCCGGCTGGGAAGCCCGTCGGTAACGACCCGAGGAATGCGCGAAGCGGAGATGGAGCAAATCGGCGGCTGGATTGGAGAGATTCTTTCGCGCCTTGGCGAAGCGGAAACGGAACAGAGGGTACGCAAGCAAGTTGCGGATTTGGCGTCGCGGTTCCCCATCTATGAGGCACGCGTGCGGGCAACCTTTCGCGCGGAACACGCACAGGTGTAACTGCCGAACGGATCAAGAAGCAAGAAAACGGGCGGAATTGGCAAGTGTATTGTGTACTGTACCTGCCCGCTTCTTACGTACCAAAGTGCGGCTGAACCAAGACTGTCCCACCGGTCAGTAGATTCCAGCACGGAGAACGCGTAGGTTCGAAAAGGACTGGGATGGGAACCATAAACGCCAAACTGCTCTCCGTTGAACCAAACACCACCTGGGTGAATGGAATATTTTCATGGGGGACCTCGAAAATGGCGATCCAGCCAAGCTCGGCACCCTGGGGCCTAGTGTCCTCGTTTCTTGCAGTGTGCTGCGAGTTTCCAACTGCCCGGGGAGTCCTTTTCCCAACCCGATCTGAGAAAGCTTGGGCCTACGAGGTGAATCAATGATGGACACGGAAGCCTTCCGCGAGTTCAAAACCGGTTTGACGCTGTTGAGAGACAACTACGCAGTAAAAGCACTACCACACATGAAGCGCGCGGTGGACCTCGACAAAAACAATCCGTACTACATGTCGTATCTGGGAGTGGTGCTGGCGCGCTCCGAACAGAAGTGGGGCGAAGCAGAACGGCTTTGCGATACGGCGGTGCGGATGAAGAGAAACCAGGCGCAACTTTACTTGAATCTGGCGGAAGTGTACGCGACGGCAGGAAGACGCGACGAGGCCGTGGAAGCATTGCAGTCCGGGCTGAAATTTGCGAGGCGGGACGTGCGGTTGACAATTGCGATGAACCGGCTTGTCGAGCGGCGGCAGCCAATACTGACCTTCCTCACGCGGCAGCATCCGATAAACCGGCAGTTGGGGATGTTGCGCCACAAGACATTGCAGATGTTCGGGCAAGAATAATACCGAGTTCTCTCCACCCCCCAATAACAAGAAGGGGCGGATGGCTAAACGCCATCCGCCCTTTTTTGCTTCTAAAGTGACTTGAGAAGCGGTACAGAAACCACTGCTACCCGCGAGACGTGGAGAAGTCGAAGACAGGGTTCTGTTGCAAGCCCATCTCCATGAGGATTTTCAAGCCAATCCCAAACATCGCCGTGGGCAGAACATCTCTACGCACAACTTCCGCCAGGTATTCGCGGTTCAACGCCATGGGATCCTGGGAGTAAGGCAGAGTGACAAAAAGGCGCATGCCAATTTCGTAGGCGGGTTCGCTGGTTTGAAAATACACTCCGCTGCGAGAAACGCTGAGAGTTCCGCGCATATCATCGAAATGCTCCTTCTCAGGATCGGACGGGCGGATGCGCATGAGCTGGGTAATTTTGCAGCGGCGCTTGGAGCGGCGCTCCTTAGAAGCAGGTTTCGAAGCGGCGGTGCTGCTGCTGCTGCTGGGGGTTTTGCGCATAATGCCTTGCTGGGACTCCATGGATGCCTTACCTCTCGCTGGTCGGACTGCCTGCAAGAGAGAGTGTAAGGCGCGAACAAAAGAAAACCTATAGCTGGGCCGTACCTGCCATCGAGTAGGACGCTACGATTGAATGATAGTACGGAAGTACTGCGAAAGAAAGAGGGCGGAAGTGGATTTTTCCAGTAACGAGAAGCATTAGAAGGAAATAATGGAAAAGTTCCGAACTGAAGTGGCGGCGGGGATTGGTACCAATGTGGGACTTGAGAGGCGGGAAGTTCAAGAGCTACGTAGCACTAAGCCATAGGTACGATGAGAGATATTTTGGAGCTAGCATCGCTAGAGGAGTACGGAGCGCGGCTGCGAAATTGCAGCACAACGGTACACGCAGAGAGTGAATTCCTAGGAGGAGATGAAGACTGGGAAAGCGGCAGGAAGAGTTGGAGGATACTCCATCATGAATACAGCGGCACGCCGGAGCGCATTTTCGACAGGGAATGGGCAGCCTAAAGAACTCCGCAAGGGAGAAGGCGGAGGTCATGTCTTGGCCTCCGAGGATGCAGGGTGTACAAGTACAAACAGGGGAGCGGAGCAAAAAGCGCGGGTGTACATAGCGGCGGAAAACCGGCTGTTTCGAGAAGCCCTCTCGCGAATGTTGATGAGGCGGGACGACATTGACGTGGTTGGATTGAACGAGGAGGGTCCGTTTCGAGTGGAAGGATTGAACGAGGAAAAGACCGATATTTTGTTGCTGACGTCACGCGGGAGGCTGGCGGAGGACATTTTCGTGATTCGCCAAGTGCGGTTGACGGCGCCGACAGTCCGGATCCTTTTTGCCGGAATGACGGAGGACGAGGCGGAGTTTCTTCAATATGTGCGAGCGGGAATCAAAGGGTACCTGCCGGGAGACGCTTCCATGGAGGACGTCGTGGAAGCCATGCAAGCGGTGCACGCCGGCAAAGCAGTGTGTCCAGCGTCGCTGTGTACAGCGCTGTTCCGGTTCTTTGAAAGCGAGGCGACGTCGGTAAACTCGGGGACGATCCAGCCAAGGCTAGGCTTGACGCGGCGCGAGCAGCAAATCGTTCCGCTGATCGCGCAGGGACTGACCAACAAGGAAATCGCTAATAAGTTCTGCCTGTCTGAACAGACGGTAAAGAACCATCTATACCGAATGAAACACAAAGTCGGAGCGGGTGACCGATTCGGGATTGTCCATCTTTGCCGCACTCAGGGATTCCTGGTTTAGTGGTTCGAGCCTTGTGGAGACTCACCCTTTCTAAGTAAATTCTTCGCCCCGCGCCGTTGAAAAATGCCAAGAATTTCCCGCCAAGTTCTGATTCCCAACATCAGGTGACATCTTTCCGCCGTTTGTGCGATTCTCTTCCTCGACAAAAGCCGAGGAAGTGCCGATGCTAAAAAAATTCAAAGATCTGTCTGAAAAAGAGATTCTGGCGCTGGCCATCGCGTCCGAAGAAGAAGATGGCCGCATTTACGGGGAATTTGCGGACGCGCTGCGGGAGACATACCCGGCGACGGCGCAAATGTTTGAAGAGATGCGCGAGGAAGAAGTTGTGCACCGCGACCGGCTGTTTGCAACGTTCCGCGAGCGCTTTGGGGACCACATCCCGCTGATCCGGCGTGAGAACGTGAAGGGATTCCTGCAGCGCAGGCCCACGTGGCTGGTGCGGCCGTTAGGCGTAAACGTGGCGAGGAAACAAGCCAAGGTCATGGAGATGGAAGCAGCTCGATTCTATTCGCGAGCGGTGAGCCGAGTTACAGATGCGCCTACGCGAGAACTGCTGAACAAACTCGCGGATGAAGAACGCAAGCACTCCGCGACGGCGGACGGCCTCGAAGAGAAACATTTGACAGTGCCTGCACGCGCGCAGGAGGACGAGTCGCACCGCAAGCTGATCCTTCTGCAAATTGTGCAGCCGGGACTCGCAGGATTAATGGACGGATCGGTATCCACGCTGGCGCCGCTATTTGCGGCGGCGTTCGCCACCCACAAGAGCTGGGAAGCATTTCTGGTTGGTCTGGCGGCATCGATCGGGGCGGGGATCTCGATGGCCTTTTCGGAGGGACTTTCCGACGATGGTTCGCTGACCGGGCGGGGTTCGCCATGGCTGCGCGGCACAGTGACGGGGGCGATGACCACAGCCGGCGGAATCGGGCATACATTGCCCTTTCTGATTTCCAATTTTCACGTCGCGACGCTGGTGGCTGTGATTGTGGTGGGCTTCGAGTTGGCGGTGATCAGCTATATCCGGCACCGGTATATGGATACGCCATTCCTACAAGCTGCGTTTCAGGTGATAGTCGGGGGCGTGCTGGTCTTCTTCACGGGATACTTCATCGGCAACGCATAAAAAGGGGCAAGGCTTAGCGCCTTGATGCCGCGAGAAAGAACCCAGTCACAATTTATTCAATGGGCGGATCAATCTGCCTGAGCGCCGGCAGGAGAGGGCAGGCGTCCGTGCTTTCGAACACCTTGCAACCAAGTCTGTAACCGATCCATGTAGATGTAAACAATCGGCGTGGTGAAAAGCGTGAGCATCTGGCTGACGATGAGGCCGCCGATGATGGTGATACCGAGAGGACGGCGAAGCTCTGAGCCGACTCCGGTGCCGAGCGCGAGAGGCAGGGCGCCGAAGAGGGCGGCCATGGTGGTCATCAAGATGGGGCGGAAGCGCAGCAGACAGGCCTTGTAGATCGCATCCAAAGGCGAGATTTTCTCCTCGCGCTCCAGCTGAACCGCAAAATCAATCATGAGAATGGCATTTTTCTTGACGATGCCGATGAGAAGGATGATGCCAATCAGCGCGATCATGTTCAGATCAGTACCCGCGAAACGAATCGCGAGAATGGCGCCGATGCCGGCAGAGGGGATCGTGGAAAGAATTGTGATGGGATGGATGAAGCTTTCGTAAAGGATACCGAGGACGATATATACGGCGATGAGAGCCGTGATGATAAGAAAAAGTTGGGAAGAGCGTGAGTCTTGAAAGGCCTGCGCTGTGCCTTGAAACGTGGCATGGACCGTGGCAGGAACGCCGATTTCCCGAGTGGCCGACTGGATATGCTCAACTGCGGGTCCGAGAGAAGCGCCGGGAGCGAGATTGAAGGAGAGCGTGATTGCAGGGAAGATGCCCAGGTGATTGACGGAAAGAGCGGTGTTGGAAGGCTCGTAATGGGCAAAGGCGCTGAGGGGGATGAGGCTGCCGCCAGTGGCAGGCACATAGATGGATTTGAGAGCCTCGGGACTCTGTTGAGCGCTGGGCATGACTTCCAAAACGACGTGATACTGATTGAGACCCTTATACATGTTGGAGACTTGTCGCTGGCCGAAAGCATCGCTAAGGGTATTGTCGATGGCTTGCATGGAGACGCCGAGGCGGCTGGCGGTGTCGCGGTTGACGACGAGAGAGGTTTGAAGGCCGTGCATCTGCTGGTCGGAATTCACATCGCGAAGTTCAGGGATTCTGCTCAAACGTTTCTGGAGCAGCGGGGCCCAATGAGTGAGGTCGTCGAGATTGTCGGCTTGCAGAGTGTACTGATATTGGGCAGCCGTGCCGTGGCCGCCCATACTTAGATCCTGCACGGCCTGGAGATAGAGAACGGCCCCGGGAACCTTTGAAGTTGCCTTCCGGATACGAGCGATGACTTCATCAACGCTGATCTTGCGTTCGCTGAGGGGCTTGAGCTGGCCAAACATACGGGCGGTACTGCCGCCGCTGCCGCCGCCGGTGAACGAAGCGATAGTATCCACAGCGGGGTCTTTCAATACGATATCGGTGAAAGTGCGCATCTTCTGCGACATGGCGGCGAAAGACAAGTCCTGGTCACCTTGGATCATGCCGCTGATGCGGCCGGTATCCTGTTGGGGGAAAAAGCCCGAATTAACGTGAAAGAACAGGTATGCGCAGATCCCCGCGGTGAGAAAAGTCATGCCAAGAATCAGCAACTGACGGCGGAGAACCCAGCGGAGAGAAACATCATAGAGGTGAAGAACATGGTTAAAAGAGCTTTCAAAGAACCTGTAGATCCAATTGTGGCGGCCGCTCTCGTGCTTCAGAAAGCGAGCACACATCATGGGCGTGGTAGTGAGAGAAACGAAGAGAGAGACGCCAATGGCAACGCTGAGCACCACGGCAAATTCACGGAAAAGCCGGCCGACGATTCCGGGCATTAACAGGATGGGGATAAATACAGCGACGAGCGAGGTGCTCATGGAGAGCACGGTGAAACCGATTTCGCTGGCTCCCTTCATGGCGGCTTCAAAAGGCTTCATGCCGCCCTCGATGTGACGAGTGATGTTTTCGATGACGACGATAGCATCGTCCACTACGAAGCCGGTACAGATGGTAAGGGCCATGAGGGAGAGATTGTCCAGGCTGTAACCGCAGACGTACATGATGCCGAAGGTGCCGATTAGGGAGAGCGGGACGGCGACGCTAGGAATGATGGTAGCCCAAGTATTCCGAAGAAACGCAAAGACGACGAGGATGACGAGAATGATGGAGATCAGGAGGGTGATTTCGACTTCATGAACGGAGGCCCGGATTGTGGTGCTGCGATCAATGGCAACGTTGAGATGGAGAGAAGGAGATATGGAGGCCCGCAGAAGCGGCAGTGTCGCCATGATGCGGTCGACGGTATCAATCATGTTCGCGCCGGGCTGGCGGAAAATGGCGAGAAGAACCGAATTCTTTCCCCCAAACAGACCTAAGTTGCGGGTGTCCTCGACGGAATCGACGACCTCCGCCACATCCCGCAGACGAACTGGGGCGCCGGCATGACCAGCAACGATGAGGGATTGATATTCGTAAGCTTTGAAGATCTGATCGGAGTCTGCGACATGCCAAGTTTTCTGGGAGTCTGAAAGTGAGCCCTTGGCAAGATTTGCGTTGGCCGCTTGAAGAGAAGCCCGAACGCGCTCAAGACTGATGCCGTAACTATTGAGCTGATAGGGATTGGCTTCAACGCGAACGGCGGGGCGTGAGCTGCCCCAGGTAAATACCTGGCCGACACCTTCGACCTGGGAGAGCTTTTGGGCGAGTATGGAATCGGCAGCGTCATAGATTTGCGGCCGTGGAATATTTTCCGAGGTCAAGGCGAGGATCAGGATAGGAGCGTCCGCGGGATTGACTTTGCGATAGTTGGGCTGGCCAGGAAGGTCTGCCGGGAGCTGGCTTCGAGCGGCGTTGATGGCGGCTTGAACGTCGCGAGCGGCGGCGTTGATATCGCGATTAAGATCGAACTGGAGGGTGATGTTAGTAGAGCCAAGGCCGCTGGAGGAAGTCATTTGTGTGACGCCCGCGATGCGGCCGAATTGACGTTCGAGCGGAGTGGCGACGGCGGAGGCCATCGTTTCCGGGCTGGCACCCGGGAAACCCGCGCCGACGGAAATCGTGGGGAAATCGACTTGGGGTAGGGGGGCGACAGGAAGATAGCGAAAGGCGACGATGCCAGAGAGAAGGATCGCAAGGGTGATGAGGGAAGTGGCGACAGGCCGGCGGATAAAAGGAGCCGAAAAATTTGCTGAGCTAACCATGACTCAATCTCCGTGCGCCGGCTCCTCGACCGGGTTGCCCACATGAAACGCGAAGCGGTGGGCCAGCCAATCGAAGGCGAGATAGACGACCGGGGTCGTATAAAGCGTAAGCAGTTGGCTGAGGATCAGACCGCCAACAATGGTGATGCCGAGTGGGCGGCGCAATTCCGAACCAGCGCCGCTGCCAATGGCAAGGGGCAATGCACCGAGTAGAGCCGCCATGGTCGTCATCATAATCGGACGGAAGCGCAGAAGACAGGCTTCAAAGATGGCGTCGAGGGGCGTCTTCCCTTCCTTGCGCTCAGCCTCGAGCGCGAAGTCAATCATCATGATGGCGTTTTTTTGCACAATACCTATGAGCAGAATAATGCCGATGAGGGAAATGACGCTGAATTCCATGTGGACCAGGAGCAAGGCGAGGATGGCGCCGACGCCGGCGGAAGGAAGCGTGGAGAGAATTGAAACGGGGAGAAAGTAGCTCTCGTACAGAACTCCGAGGACGATATAGACGGTGACGAGGGCGGCGAGGATTAGTAGTGGCTCATTCGCGAGCGAATTCAGAAAGGCCGCCGCAGTGCCCTGGAAGGTCGCCTGAATACTCGGAGGCATGTTCAATTCCTGCTTGGCCTTGTTGATGGCGTTGACGGCGTCGCCGAGAGCAGCACCTGGAGCCAAGTTGAACGAGATCGTAACGACCGGAAATTGCCCTTGGTGGTTGATGGCCAGGGCAGTGGCGCCGGGCTCGAAGCGCGTGAAGGCGCTGAGTGGAACTTGCGGGGTCGCGGCGGAGGTGATGGCCTGCTGCTGAGTGCTTGAAATATTGGAGGTAGAGCCCGAAGAAGCCTGCTGGCCTGCGGAAGTGGACTTTACGTAAATGCTTTTGAGGGCATCCGGATCCTGCTGGAATTGCGGATCAACCTCCAAGACGACGCGATACTGGTTTAACTGGGTGAAGATGGTGGAGATCTGACGCTGGCCAAAAGCATCGTAAAGGGTATTGTCAATATCAGCGGGGAGAATGCCGAGGCGGGAAGCGGTGTCACGATCGATGACGAGCGTGGCGAGGAGACCCTCGTTCAACTGGTCACTGGCAACATCGCGGACGTCGGGGAGAGAGCTGAGTTTATCGATGAAGCGTGGCGTCCAAAAGGCAAGTTCTTTGGCGTCTACATCTTCAAGACTGTACTGAAATTGAGTGCGGCTGACGCGGTCTTCCACGGTGAGATCCTGGACAGGTTGCATGAAGAGAGAGATGCCGTTCACTTTGGCGACTTCGGGCTGGAGGCGGCGAATAACTTCAGAGGCACTGATTTTGCGTGCTGCAAGGGGTTTGAGATTGATCTGGATGCGACCGGTGTTGAGAGTGGTGTTGGTCCCGTCGATGCCAATGAAAGAGGAGAGGCTTTCGACCGAAGGATCCTTGAGAATGACGTCGGCGAGAGCTTGCTGGTGCTGAGCCATGGAGGTGAAGGAAATATTCTGTGCGGCTTCCGAGATGCCCAGGATGAGCCCGGTGTCCTGCACGGGAAAGAAGCCTTTGGGCACGTAAATATAAAGAAGGATGGTGCCGACCAAAGTGGCGAAGGTGACGAGGAGAGTGATCATGCGGTACTGAAGAACAAACTTCAAAGTGCGCCCGTAGAAGGCAATGACGGAATTGAAGGCGTGCTGCGACTTGCGGTAAAAGCGGCCCTGCT
>JBGPLB010000104.1:0-17178 GCA_041486245.1 Candidatus Acidiferrum sp. | reverse complement strand
CATCGTTTTTCCGGTTTGGATGCACAGCAGGACTTCCTGAGCATGGGCGTCGCCGTGATGCAGATAGTGGCAGTCATTCGTGGCTACAAGCGGGATGCCGGTTTCTTTGGAAAGACGGACTAGCTCGCGATTCACGCCTTGCTCGATTTCCAAGCCCTGATCCTGAATTTCCAGGAAGAAATTGCCCTTGCCGAAAACGTCGCGCAGCCGGTAGGCGTTTTCGCGGGCCTGGTCATACTTTTCATCCACGACCGCTTCCGTCACCGCGCCGCGCAAACAGGCGGACAGGGCAATCAACCCTTTATTGTGTTTCGCGAGAAGGTCGTAGTCGATCCTCGGTTTGTAGTAGAAACCTTCAAGAAATCCTGAGGAAACCAGCTTGATTAGATTGTGGTAGCCCTCGAGCGATTCGCAGAGGAGCACCAGATGGTTGCTCCCGCGCATGCCCGGTTCTGTCTCGCCGCGGTCTTGACCGCTCGTTCCGTTTGTTTTCTCTCCGCGGTCGTGGCGGCTGCCTTTGGCCACGTAGACTTCACATCCAATAATAGGCTTGACGTCGCGCTTGCTGGCTTCATTAAAGAAATTAGCCGCGGCGAAAAGATTTCCGTGATCCGTAACGGCTACCGCCGGCATCTTCTGCCGCGACGCTTCGTCGAGCAGTTCGGACGTTTCGCACGCCCCGTCGAGCAGACTGAAATCCGTATGAACGTGAAGATGAACAAACTGCGGCTGACCCATGGATCTCGATTCTAGAACTCTCGCCCGAGAATTGCGAATCACATTCTCAACATTTTCACAGGCGGCACTTCCCTGCCCGTTCTTTATTCTACTTTCGGCCGCTGCTCTTCTTGCCGGCCCGAGCGTGCTTCGCTTGCTCTCGCGCTGCTTTGTGCTTTGCCGCCTGCTTCAGCATCACTGGGTGGTTCTTGTGCGACTGCCCGTGCGCGGCTTTCGCTGGAGCGCCTTTTTCCATTGCGGCCGCGGTTCCAGTTGCAGCGGGATGTTTCTCTCCACTCTTCGTGGCTTTCTTTTCCTTTTCTTTCTTTTTCGGCTGCTCCTTGATTCCAGACAACTTACGAAGGATCTTTACGCGTTCTTCGGGCGTCTTGCCACGCCCCGTCAGTTGCATGCCGAAAACTTGCTCGACTATGGCGTCGAACTTTGGCCCTCGCGCATAGCCCAGGGCTTCCAGCTCGTTCCCTACTATCGGAAGCGCGCTGCGGACCGGGCGCCATTTGTGGAGATACGCTCGGATTTTTGAAAGCGCCGCTGAATTGCGCGATTCTGCGAGCAAGTAGGCAATCCGGTCCACGGGAAGCTTTTCAAGAAACTTGTAAGCATCTACCGGTGCGTTCAACTTGCGCCCAATCAATTCCTTCTGATCCGCGAGCACTTCTTTCTCGAAGCTCAATATGGCGTCAGCTTCCGCTGCCCGGAACCCAGCTTTCGAGAGCACGTTGCTCTGTTCCCGCTCTTTCAGCCGGCCAAGAATCGCCAGCATCATCGGCGTTGCGAGCTTGGGCCTAACCCCCGCCGTGAACAAATCCTCGCGTACCTTCATCAAGCGCGCGATCGCATCGTAATCCGGGTGGCGTTTTGCCAGCCCCGGATGAACCGCTTCGAGCAAATCGTGCTCCTCCCACGCCTTCAATACAACAGCGGGGCGCTCTTCGCGAGCGACAGCCCGCAGTTCCCCACCTGCATCTTCGGGCGTTATGGTGTGCTGCAGTTCGCGCTCGATGGCCAAGTCGAACCATTCCTGAGTTCGAGCTTCGATCTTGAACCCCATCCGAGCGGCAAAGCGCAAAACGCGAAGAAGCCGCACGGGTTGATTCGTAAAACTATGAATGGTAAGCGCGCGCACTTCGGCGCGTTCGATGTCCGAGAGTCCGTTGGTCGGGTCGAGAAGCAATCCGCGCGAAGCCGGATTCAGCGAAATGGCAATAGCGTTCAATGAAAAGTCACGACGCCGCAAATCCTCCATGATCGTGGACCAGCGGATTTCCGGCCGCGTTCCCGGGCGCACGTAGTGGTCGTCGCGCGCCGCAGAAATGCTGCCGTCACAGTCTCCCGCAAAAAGAATTTCTACTTGGCGGAGCTTTTCGTCCTCGGAAAGGATTTTTGCGCCGCCTTTTTCCAGTTCACGGGCGATCTTCGAAGGGTTTCCCTCGACGCTGAAATCAAGGTCGCGCAGCGATGCGCCCGTTACCAGGTCCCGCACCGTTCCGCCCGTCAAATACACGTTGAATCCCAGCGCGGCAGAAAGCTCCTGCACGCGCATCATGGCCGCCCTCTGCTCCGGAGACAGCCGGCTTTCCAGCAAAAACATATAATCTGGCATCGCACTCCTTCACGTTCTGGATGCCCGCGCTGACCGCCGCGGAGGCAACCGCAATCAGGACCCAGGGCCTCCGCGCATCAGGCGCGCGGGTGATGCGCTTTGTAAATCTGTTTCAACCGCTCTTCCACCACATGCGTGTAAATCTGCGTCGTGGAGATGTCTGCATGTCCCAGCATGAGCTGCACCGACCGCAAGTCCGCTCCGCGTTCCAACAAATGCGTCGCAAAGCTGTGGCGTAGCATGTGCGGCGTCAGAGCTACGCGCAAACCCGCGCGCCTCCCATAGGCTGAAAGAATCTTCCACACACCCACCCTGCTGAGTGATCCGCCACGCCGGTTGACAAACAATGCCTGACTCGGGCCACCTTTTCCCAACAGCTTCGGCCGCGCGTCGCGAAGATACTTTTCCACCATGCCTAGTGCCTTGCGCCCCGCAGGAACAATTCGTTCCTTATCCCCTTTGCCGATGCAGCGAATGCAGCCCACTTTCGAGTCAAGATCCGTCACACGAAGCCCGATTAGCTCGGACACGCGCAACCCCGTCGAATAGAGCACTTCCAGCATGGCAAGATCTCGCAAACCACTTGAAGTCTTGGCATCGGGCTGTTGCAGCAAGCGCTCCACTTCTTCAAGCCTCAAATAACCCGGCAAAGTACGCCGGATCTTGGGTGACTCGAGATTCAGCGACGGATCTGTGGCTATGAACTCCTGAATCTGCGCAAACCGGAAAAAATTCCGCAGCGTGACCAATTGCCGCGCAACGGTCCGGCTCTCCAGATTTCCCCGGTACAGTCCAGCAAGAAAATCCACCAAATCGTCCCGGCTCACCGTTTCAAGAGTCAACTTGCGCTTTTGAGCGAACCCATGGAACTTGGCCAAGTCGCGCTGGTACGCCGCAACGGTATTGATGGAAAGTCCCTTCTCGACTTTCACGTGCGTCAGGAAAAGCGATATGGTTGGCGCGATATCCATCATGGCTCTGCGAAACCGTCTCCGCCACCCGCTGTCCGCCGAGTGGCAATGCCGTAAACCTCGCGAATCTCATGACAACGGAAAAGCCATGCAAGGCCCAAATAAAGGGCCGTCGCTCCGGCGATGAGTCCCGAAAAGACCAAAAGCTGCACGAGGAAGCGCGATTGCACTGTAAACGCCGTATAGTGATTTCCTAACCAGCACGCGACTCCCATGATGCTCGCACACAGGGAAATCTTGCCGAAGGAACGGAATATCTCCAGCGTACCCATCGCCCCGTGCCTAAGCCGAAAAATAATAAAAAGCGCGAAGAAATCAAAAAAACTGGCAATCGCCGTCGCCAGTGCCGGGCCTCCGTTCTGCACGCGCTTGAAAAAGAACTCCAGAAACACAATATTCAAAATAATGTTAATCATCAGCGAGATGGAAGCGACTATGACCGGCGTCTTCGTGTCCGATGTCGAATAGAACGCTGGCACCACCAGTTTTACGGTTGCCAGCGCCGGCAAGCCGATCGCGTAATAAAGCAGCGCTCTGGCGGTCAATCGTGTCGATGCCGCCACGAACTGCCCGTGTTGGAACAGCACACGAATAATCGGCTCGCGAAGAATCATCAGGCCCAGCGCCGCCGGCACCGTAATGAAAGCCACGATGCGCACCGAAAACGCGAGCGTTTTCTTCAGCGATTCATAATCCTTGGCCGCCGCCTGGTGTGACATCATGGGCAGGATCGCCGTCGCCACAGCAATCGCGTATCCTCCTAGGACCAACTCCATCACGCGGTCCGCGACGTACAGTGCCGCGAGGCTCCCTTCGGGCATGAGGCTGGCGGTCGCAAATCGCGTATCAACAAAAAGATTAATCTGACCGATGCCGATGCCAAAAAGCCGCGGTATCATCAGACGCGCCACGTTCTTTATGGCAGGGTGCGAGAACGAAACCCCGAATGTGAATTTCATCCCCTTCCGCACCAGTAACGGCACTTGAATCAGGAATTGCAGAACCCCGCCCACGAGGATTCCCACGACAATTGCCGTAGCGGGGTCCTTAAAGTGATTTCGAACAACCGCGAACGTAAAGAGAATCGTCGCGATATTCAGCACGACCGGAGTCGCGGCGGGCAGCCCAAAGAGATGAAAACAGTTCAAAATTCCCATCGCCAGGGCGGCCAGGGAGATGAAAAACAGATATGGAAATACGATTCGGTTCAGTTCGATCGCCTGCGTACCCGCTATGTTAGTCCCGGCAAACAGATGTACGACCTGGGGAGAGAAAATCATCCCAAGAACTGTAATGACTGCGACCACCAGCGCCAGTGTCCAGAACAGCCGGTTCGCAAACTCCCACACCTCTTCTTTTGACTTCTCGCTCATGTACGTTGTAAATACCGGGATGAACGAGGCCGTCATCGAGCCTTCCGCTACCAATCGCCGGAAAAGGTTCGGAATTCGGTATGCTAATACGTAGGCGTCCGCCGCAGGGGATGTTCCTAGAAGGAGGGTGATACGCTGGTCGCGCACGTAGCCGAGAACACGGCTAACCACGGTTATCAGGGAGATGATCGAGGCCGATTTGAGGATATGCTTTTTATCGGTCAACGGCCGGCGCTCCGGGGCCTAACCCTAATGAAAACAATAGGTTGACAGGAAAAACCTGCTTAACATAACATACATCTTGATTAATCGCAAATTTCGGCCTTTCCCGTCTTTTGCAAATTGATTTCTTTGAAAAACCGCGCCCCAGCCTCTACTCACAAGAAGGTCGTCATTGTCCTCGCCGACAAGAAGCCCCTCCGCGGCTATCTGAATCCCTCCCGGCTTGGCCAAGCCGATCCCATTGACCTCCTCACGCCCGAGGGCGAGCACGAGGAGCTTCCCCTCGACAGAATTCGTTCTATTTATTTCGTTCGTGACTTCTCCGACGACTTTGAACCCGAGCGCAAGGCCTTCCTCAGCCGACCCAAGCTCGACGGACTCTGGGTTCGCCTTCGTTATAGCGATGGCGAAACCATAGAAGGCGTCGTACCAAACGACCTCCTCTCCCTGCTTGATAACGGCATCCAAATCACTCCTCCCGATCTTAATTCCAACACGGACCGTATCTTTATCCCGCGCTCCGCCCTTTCCGAATTGACCGTACTCGGCGTCGTCGGTATTGCCCGGCGGAAACCCCTCGCCGCCGCGGCCGCATCACAACCACGGTTGTTCAACGAATAGCTCAGCTCGGCTGTACTTCCCGCTTCCCGCTGTGCGAGACTCGCACCCAGGCGTAAGGAGCTGTCTCTATGTCCATGAAACTTTCCGACATTGCACGGAAACTCGGTTGCCGTCTCGAGGGCCCTGGCGAAGCTTCCATTGACGGAATCTCCGGGATCGAGCACGCCGAACCCGGCCAAATCACTTTTCTCGCCAACAGGCGCTACTTCCCTCTTCTCAAGACGACCCGCGCCTCGGCCGTCCTGGTTGAGGAGGGCATCCACATCGAACGCGACGCCGCCATGCCCGTGCTCGCCGCGCTACGCACCGCAAATCCTTACCTCGCGTTCGCTCACGCCATCGAGCTTTTCTATCAACCTCCTCGTTACGAGCCGGGATTTCACCCTACGGCCCTCATTGCGAAATCTGCAAGAATCGGCACAGGAGCCCATATCGGACCTTATTGCGTTGTCGGCGAAGATGTCCAAATCGGTCAAAACGCCGTTCTGCACAGTTTCGTCAACATCTATCAAGGCGTTCAAATCGGCGATGATTTCTTCGCGCACTCGCATGCTGTGGTTCGCGAATTTTGCCGCATCGGAAATCGTGTCATTCTGCAGAATGGTGCCATCATCGGCGGAGACGGCCTTGGTTTTGCCAAGCAAAAAGACGGAACTTGGTACAAGATGCAGCAGTCCGGTCCGGCCGTTCTCGAGGACGACGTCGAAGTCCAGGCCAACGCTTGCGTCGACCGCGCCACCGTGGGAGAAACACGCATCGGCCGCGGCACCAAATTGGACGACCTCGTCATCGTCGGCCACGCCTCCCGCGTCGGCGCTAACACCATGCTTTGCGGCCAGGTGGGCCTCGCGGGCTCGACAAAGGTCGGCGACGGTTGCATTCTCGCCGGTCAGGTAGGCACTGCCGGCCATCTCTCGATCGGCGACGGCTCCGTTGTCACCGCAAAAAGCGGTGTCCCCAACGATATCCCGCCCCGGTCAATGTTTTCCGGCTATCCCGCAGTCGACAATCGCCAGTGGCTCAAGACCGTCGCCGCTCTAAATCGCTTGCCCGAACTTCAGAAGCGCGTGCGCGAACTGGAGGCGGAACTGGAACGCCTTGGCGGACGCCCGCGCACTTCCAACTCACACTGACTCTTACGCAGCGCCGGGAAATCCAATCGGACGTTGATCCGAGGGCAGCCCCGCCGCCATTGCGTCGTGCACAACCTGGTTCAGAACGTCGCGCTCCTCCCACGTATATTTCGCGGCGTCGATCGGCTCGAGAAACTCCACGAGAATCTCTCCGGGATGGATCACCATCGAGCGTTTTGCCATCACTCGCTGCGCCCCGGAACAAAGCACTGGAACGATCGGAACTCCCGCTTTAATACCCAGGACAACGGCGCCCTTCTTGAATTCCTGCAGCCGCCCGTTAGGGCTCCGCGTGCCTTCCGGATAAATGAGAAATGACTGGCCCTCTCGCATGGCCTCTGCGGCCTTTTCCACACTGGAGATTGCCGACTCCCGGTCGCTTCTATTTACAGGAATAAAGCGCGCCAGCGTGAACGCTTGGCCCACGATCGGCCACTTAAAGAGAGATTCCTTCAGCAGCACCGCGATACGTCGAGGAATCGCTCCAACCACGGCCGGCGCATCCGCGGAACTTGTGTGATTTGCCACAAACAGGCAAACTCCGCGAGGAATCTTCTCCCGGCCCTATACGCGAACCCTCACCCCTGCCGCCCGAACAAAAAACATCACTCCCTTGAGCCCTGCCCAATAGAGCGGATCGATGTGGCGCGTGACCAGAGTGTAAAGCAGCAGCGGAGGCCCGAGTATCAGGATGTACAGCGAAAGGAAAACAGAGATGAAAACCATTCTGAGCATGCAATACGCGGAACTCTCTCGAATCCGGCCCTGCCGGTCAAGCGAAACCTACGAGTCTTTAGACTTCAATGCACCGCAACCGTCTGCGTGACTCCGTGGAGCAGTCCCTCGCGGATACGCCGGGCCTTCTCTCCCGCGTGCGAGTCTTCCGTGATTTGGTAGAGCAGTTCTTTCTGCTCACCCAGCTTGAACTCGAGCAGCTGCTCTTTTTCGTCTCTATGGATGTGCACCTTTACAACTTCTCCGGGCTGTCGTTCGCGCACCCACCGCGCCAGAGAACGCGGCACGTCTCCTCCGTTCCAATTCACAATCACATCACCCGGACGCAACCCCGCCCCACTTGCGGGACTTCCATCGTCCACTGCACGCACCTTTATCGTCCCGCCGGATTCCCGTTCTGGAGAAAATCCTAGCATGGCTCGCCTATACTCCATCGTCCGCAAATCGAGACCGGCAAGCGCTAACACTTGCTGATACGGCAGTAGCGCCGGTCCCGCAACGTGCTCCCGAAAAAATTCTTCAAATGGCCCGCCCGCCACTTTTTCCGACGCAAGTCGAATATCCAGGCTGTCCCGGTACGTCTTTCCCTGCTTCGCAAATTCGCTATTCATCCCGCGCAGCACGTCATCGAGGCTTCGTTGATTGTCCGTGCGGTCGCGAATCAATATGTCCAGCAAGTCTCCCAACAACTGCCCCTTGGTGTAATACGAAACGCTGTGGTCTGGCCCATCATAAAGCGAATATTTTTCCAACCACGCATCCAGGCTCGACTCCTCCGCGCTCTGCCAGCGATTCGCCGGCCGCGATTCCAGTTCGGTGATCTGTTCCCCCAGGTCCTCGTAAAACCGCTCTTTACTCCAAATCCCGCTGCGCACTAGCGTGTAGGCGCCATACGTGCTTGTTACACCTTCCGCGAACCACAGCGCCCTAGTGTACTGCTCTCTCGTGAAATCCACCGGCTCCAGCGACGCCGGCCGGATCCGTTTCACATTCCACAAATGAAAGAACTCATGCGCCGCCACTCCCGCCAAATACTCATCCGACGGAATTCCAATCGCCGTCGAATTTGCGTGCTCCATCCCGCCGCCGCCCGCTCCCTTCCCGATGTGCAGAATGAACAAGTAGTGCTCGAACGGCGCCCCCTCCATCAACTTTAGCTCGTAATTGCAGATGCGGCTCAACTCGCTTTCAATCTTCTTCTGGCTCCAATTGTCCCCATGGACCACTACCCGGATGTCCGCTGAAACTCCAGGCACACTGAATTCCTTGAAATTCCCCACTTCAATGGGCGCATCCACGAGTGCATCGTAGCTCTTCGCATCAAAAAAGAAATTCCGCGCTCCTCCCATGGACTCCAAACCGGTATTCCCAGAACCGGCTGCGTTCCAGGCACCGGGGACATCGGGAAAACCAAGATGAACATCCTCGCTTCGGCGATCGGACACATAGAAGAGAATCATCGCTGGATTTATGAATGCGTGATCGGCGTTCAATTGGGTCGCGAACGGCCCAACTTCATCCCAGTAGCTCGCATAACGAACCGTCATAGTTCCATGGCCGGTAATGCGCCATGTTTGCTTGTCCACTTTTTCCATCGGCGCCTTTGCAGAGTCTGCAAAGGCTTCGACCCGCTGAATGTGGCTGGCAAAATCCCGAATCTGATAGAGCGCATTCCATGCGGGTATCTGCACCGAGACTTCGCCGTTTACATCGGGAATCGTCATCGTTACATGAAAAAGATGTTGCTCTGGATGGTTTATCGATACTTCGTACCGAATCGTCGCACAGCATTGACCCGCCCAGCTCGACGCGCACACCAGAAACGCAATCGCCGGGAACCTGACCCGGCTTCGCAACGATTTACCTTTCACCTGGTATTTACCTCAGAAGAAACCTGCACCGGCTTGCCGAGCTTGGCCAGCAGTTTTTCGCAAAGCCCGTCGAAGCTGCCGTTCGACATCACCAAAAGAACATCGCCGGATTCCGTTTCCTTGCCAAGTTGTTCCGCAATCGCATCTGCGCTCGGAAATACGCGTGCGCTCTTCCCCAACTCGCGCACGCTCTCCGCCACAGTCTCCGGCTCGAGTCGATTCTCATCCCCTAGCTGTTGTGCGCGAAACACTCCTCCCAAAACCACGCGATCAGCCAATGCCAGCGCCACGGGCAGCGTTTGCTCAAACACTTTCCTCCGCATCGAATTCGAACGAGGCTCAAGAATTGCCCATAGCCGCCGACCGGGCCAGCGCGCCCGCGCAGCATCAATCGTAGCTCGCACCGCTGTCGGGTGATGCGCAAAATCGTCCACCACCAGCACTCCGCGTACTTCCCCTTTCACATCCATTCGCCGTTTCACGCTGCGAAACGTCGCAAGCGCTTTTCCCAGATCATCCGCGCCAATCCCGCGTCCGTGCGACACAGCCATCGCCGCCATCGCATTCAACACGTTGTGCCGTCCGCTCGCCGCCAGCGTAAACTCGCCGAACGGTTTGCCTGCGTGCGTGACGCGGAACCGCATTCCGCCCCCCTCGACCGTTAGCTCACTCGCCACCCAATCATTCCCCGCGGAAAATCCGTATGTCTCCACCGGGCAAAACGCCTTTTCAGCGGCCCGCCGCAAAGCCGGCCCAGACTCATCCGTATCTCCCCAAATCACAACCCTTCCGCGCCGGGGGACGAGATTCACAAGCCGGCGAAACGCCAGCTCATACGTCTCAAAATCCCGGTAGATGTCCGCGTGATCGTACTCCAGCGAAGTAACAATCAAGTCATCCGGATGGTAGTGAAAAAACTTCGGCCCGCGATCCCAGAACGCCGTCTCGTACTCATCCCCTTCCAAAATAAATTCTTCGCCGCCGTCCAGCCCGTAGCTCTTTCCAAAATTCTCAGCGACGCCACCGACCAGAAAATTCGGCTGCTTCCCCGCCGTGTGAAATATCCACGCCAGCATCGCCGTCGTCGTCGTTTTGCCATGCGTCCCGCTGACCACAATCGAGTGGCGCCCCGGCAAAAACACCTCTTCCAGAATCTCCGGCATCGAGCGATACAAAATTCTCCGGTCCAGCACCTCCTCCAGTTCGGGATTCCCGCGCGCAATAATGTTTCCAATAACCACTAAATCAGGCGCCGGCTCCAAGTGCGCCGCATCAAATGTATGAAAAAACGAAATGCCCAGCTTCTCGAGCAAGGTGGACGCAGGCGGATATACACCCGAATCCGATCCCGTCACGCGGTGCCCATGCTCACGCAACATCCCGGCAAGCGGCGCCATCGCCGAACCGCCAATCCCAATCACGTGAATGTGCTTCGCATCACTCATGGCACAACCGCCGGCTCGAGTATTTCCAACTCACCTTCGCCCACCGCTTTTAGACGCGCCTTCACTCCCAGGGGCACCGTCAGCATCGGCCGCAGCGTGTGCCCGACCGCCGCGCCATAAACAATCGGCACCCCCAGCGTTCCAAGAATCCGCGCGCACACGTCGCGCACAGTGGCGCTACCCGTCGCCGGTGCGTCGCATTCCGGAAATTCCCCGAGCACGATGCCTCGAACGCTCTCAAATTTCTTCGCCTGTTTCAAATGCATCAGAGAACGGTCCACCTGCCACGGCTTCATTCCCCGATCCTCAAGCAGTAAAATCGCCCCGACCGTTTCCAATTCCCAGGGCGTACCGAGAGTTGTCTCCACCAACGTCATGCAGCCGCCGAGAACTCGGCCTTCCCCCTCGCCGCTCGCCAGCACTTGCCCTTGCAATTTCAAAGTCCAGCCGCCGTCCGTTTTTCCAACCGCGGCAAGGAGCGATTCCTTGTCGTACCCTTTTGGCGCGCCATCGCCCGCATCGAATCCCGCCGCCAACATCGGCCCATAAAATCCAATCCACCTGTAACGTTTCCAAAGATACGCCTGGAGAGAAGTCAAATCACTGTAACCAAGAATCACTTTCGGCTTATCGGTAGCGTCGACTTCCAGGTCGTCGAGCAGGTAGTTCGAACCATAGCCTCCGCGAATCGCCACCAGCGCATCCACATCCTCGCGTTCCAATTCGCTAAAGAATTCATTCCGCCGTCCCAAGACGGTTCCCGCAAAATATCCCTCTGAGGTCAGCGGTGTCGCATCAGCGACTTGAAACCCTAAATTGCGCAGCTCTTCAGCTCCCGCCAGGACTTTTGAAAACTCCGCAGGAGACGCCGGTGCAAACGGCACAAACACGCTTCGCGAATCAAGCGCGCGCGGCTTTCGTACTTCCGCGCCCATCGCCGGGACCTGAACGCCGCCGCCCCGCGTGCTCATCTCCCGGGGCCTCATCCGTTCTGCCGTTCCACGGGCATCATCTCGCAGTTCATCCCCGGCTTGCACAGCGCCTTAAGAATTTTTTCCTGTTGGTGGGTGCTGACTTCCGCATCGAACTGGATCAGATTTTTTTCGCCGGACAGTGATACCTGAAAATTGTCAATTCCCACCTTAAGCTCCGAAAAAATGCGGTGCACATCCGTGACCATGTTTTCGGCGCGATCTACGTGGATGCGGAACAACATGTAGCGCGGCTTCAGGTTCAGCCAGCCCTCGACGTAGAAGAGAAGAACCAGAGCGAACAGTATCAGCGCGCACGCAATCCCAGAAACCGCGTACAAGCCTCCGCCAGCCGCCATGCCCATCGCAGCTGTTGCGAAGATCGTAGCCGCAGTCGTCAACCCAACCACGCTCCCGCGCTCTCGCAGGATGACGCCAGCACCGAGAAATCCAATGCCTTGCACGACATTCGAAGCGATTCGCGTAGTGCTTGCGTCTCCGGTCCGTCGCGCAATTTCTATGGAAACGATCGTGAATAGCGCGGCGCCCAAAGAAACACAAAACCCCGTCCGCATCCCGGAAGGACGATTGCGAATATTGCGTTCGAGCCCGATGATCGCGCCGAGCAAAGCGGCCCACGCCAGCCGCACGATGATTGTGCTTAGGGGCAACATGTTCTCCTGCAGTTCGAGGCTATCGCAGGATTCCACAGACTACAATTTGAATTGCGTCAATTTCGCGAAGTGCCGTGCCCTGGCGTGTATCTCGCTCCGCTTCAGAACCCTAAGCCGATCTAAACCGAACCGCTCCACCGTGAAACTCCCCAGTACGGAGCCGTAAATCATGGCCCGTCGTAGCGTCGCGTCGCTCAAAGTTTTCGCTCCGGCCAAATACCCCATAAAACCGCCCGCAAAACTATCGCCCGCGCCCGTGGGGTCATGCGGCTCCTCGAGCGGAAACGCCGGCACGCAGAACACGCCCCGCTTGTCCACCATCATCGCCCCGTATTCCCCTCGCTTTACGACCAGAGTCGAAGGCCCCAACTTGAATATGTGCTTCGCCGCACGCAACAAATTGTGTTCGCTCGAAAGCTGCCGCGTTTCGGAATCATTGATCATCAGAATATCCACGTGCTGTAGCGTCTCCCGCAATTCGCTGGGTGTGCGCTCTATCCAATAGTTCATCGTGTCAAGCGCGGCAAGCTTCGGCCTTCCCTTCACTTGTTTCAAAACGTCCCGCTGCAGATCCGGCGCGATGTTCGCCAAAAAAACGTACTTTGACGTTTTGTATTTCTCCGGAAGCCGCGGCTTGAAACCAGCGAACACGTTCAAGTCCGTCGCCAATGTGACCCGCTCGTTCAGATTTTCCGAATACCGCCCGGCCCAAAAAAATGTCTTCCCCGCCGCTCGTTCCAACCCATCCGTATCGATGTGTCGCCCGCGAAAGATTGCTTCATCTCTCTCGGTAAAGTCCTCTCCTACAATCGCCACGAGACTCACCGGAGCAAAAAAACTTGCCGCCACCGCGAAATACGTGGCCGCCCCACCCACGGTCCGGTCCACTTTTCCATACGGGCTTTCGACCGCGTCAAACGCCACCGATCCCACCACTAGTAAAGACACAGGTTGCTCCTAGGAAATGTATTTGCCGATGATTGCTTCGAGCTTCTTCTTCGTACTTTTGGGTACCAGCTTCATGTCCGTTACCAGCGCGTGTTTCAATGCCGCTCCGCATTTGCAATTCTGCTCCTCCGGCATTGCCCGCACCGCTTCGCGAAGCACACGCTGCGCGTTTTCTGCATTCTGCACCAGCGTCGCTATGATCTGTGCCGCTGTTACTGACTCATGCTGTGGGTGCCAGCAGTCAAAATCTGTGATCATTGCAATGGTCGCGTAACAAATCTCCGCCTCGCGCGCTAGCTTCGCTTCCGTCACGTTCGTCATGCCGATCACTTCGAAGTGTAATTGCCGGTGCATGTTTGCTTCCGCCAGTGTCGAAAACTGCGGTCCCTCGATGCACACGTACGTTCCCCGCCGGTGCACCTTCACTCCGCAGTGCACGCTTGCATCCGCCAGGACTCCAGACACCTGCCCGCATGTCGGCTTATCAAATCCCACGTGCGCCACCAGACCATTGCCAAAAAAAGTCGAAACTCGGTTCTTCGTCCGATCAACAAACTGGTCCGGCACCAAAAACTCCCCAGGTTGCAGATCTTCCATCAACGAGCCCACCGCGCTTACCGAAATAATTCTTTCCGCGCCGAGCAGTTTCATCGCATAAACATTCGCGCGAAAGTTGATCTCGCTCGGCAAGATCCAATGTCCCCGCCCGTGCCGCGCGAGAAACGCCACCCGCTTGCCCTCCAGCAGTCCTAGCACAATCGCATCCGACGGCTCCCCAAACGGCGTCTTCACATGAACTTCGCGCGTCTTCGTCAAACCGCTCATCGAATACAGCCCGCTTCCTCCTATAATCCCAATCTCCGCCTGAGTGTTTGCACGCTTCGCCTTCTCTGATTTAGCGCCTGCCATTCTCTTTTCTCCGTGAAATTAACGATTAAGGTCTACCGGCTCGCAAACGACTTTCCCGTCCACTTCGTGCAATGTTCCTGCCGGAAAATCCGGGTCATGTCCAAATGCCACAACCCACTCGTTCCGTACAATCTTCCCGATCCACTTTCGTTTCGTCTCCAAAGTCGTCAACGGGTATAGATCGTACGCAATGATCCACGGCAGCGGCAAATGATGTCGCGTCGGAATCAAGTCTGCCACGAACATCAAAGTCTTTCCCCCCGCCGTTATCTGTACACCCTGTATTTGCAAATTATGCCCCGGAATCTTCACCACTCTAATTCCCGGCAAAATCTCGCAGTCGCCATCCACAAACTGCCATTGACCAGCTTCCGTGATCGGCACAAAATCATGCGCGTAGTAGCTTGCCCGGTCCCGCTCCGTAGGCCGCATCGCGTGCTCCAATTCCGCCCGCTGCACCACATACTTCGCATTCGGAAATGTAGGCGTTAGCCGCCCATCCACCAACCGCGTATTCCCACCGGCATGATCAAAATGCAAATGCGTATTAATCACCATGTCGATCTCTTCCAGCTTCACTCCCGCCTTCGCTAGTGAATCTCGGTAAGGATCGCCCTCCGTAAACCCATAAATATTGCGGAGCTTCGCATCCCACTTCGTCCCGTTCCCCGTTTCCACCAAAATATTTTTCCCTTCGGCTCGCACCAGGAGCGAATTGGCTGCCAGCGGAATCCGGTTCCGCTCATCAGCAGGCATTTTCTTCTCCCATAGCGGCTTCGGCACTACGCCGAACATGGACCCGCCATCCAGCCAAAAAAGCCCGCCATTTACGTGTCGAACTTCAATCTCGCCAAAATGCATTCTCGCTCGCCCTAAGCACCGACTCCGCTCTTCGCCAGCAACTCATTCACTGCCGTGAACGGATCCTTCTTCCGCTCCGCCACTGCCTTCGCCATCTCCGCCAGCCGCGCTTCCCCGCCAGCTCCTCCAAGCACTCGCTCCACCAGCCGCGACTCAATCAACCCCAGCAGGCGCTTCTTCCAATGCTCCACATGTTTTCGCTCTCGTTCCCCGCTCGCTTCAAAATGTTTCCGAAACTTTCCAATCGTCTCCGCCAGCCCCTCAATCCCCTTGCTCTCGGTCGCCACCGTCCGCACCACCGGAGGATGCCAGCCATCTCGTGGCATAACCAGGGACAGCATCGCCAGCAGTTGCTGCTCCAGGCGGTCCGCTCCTTCGCGATCCGCCTTGTTCAAAACAAAAATGTCTCCAATCTCCATCAATCCGGCTTTCATGTTTTGAATGTCGTCGCCCATCCCCGGCACCATCACCACCAGAACGCAGTCCGCCAGCCGGACGATGTCGATTTCATCTTGCCCCACGCCAACCGTCTCGATCAGCACCTCCTGCTTCCCCGCTGCATCGAGGAGCAGCGCCACTTCCGCCGTCGCCCGCGCCAGCCCCCCCATAAATCCCCGCGTCGCCATCGACCGAATAAACATCCCGCGATCGCTCGCGTGACTCTGCATGCGGATACGGTCCCCCAGGATCGCCCCGCCCGTATATGGGCTCGTCGGGTCCACCGCAATCACGCCAACTTGCTCCTCGCGCTTCCTGTAGTACGCCGCCAGCCGGTCCACCAGCGTGCTCTTCCCCGTTCCAGGCGCACCCGTTACTCCAGTCAGATAGGCGCGTCCCGTCAGCGCAAAAAGCCGCTGCAACAACTCTTCCGCTTCCGGCTGATGATTCTCAATCGCGGTAATCGCGCGCGAAATCGCTCTCACATCTCCCGCGCGCACCTGTTCCGCCCAATTCTCAACGGCCAGCGCCATATTTTTCCTTTGGTTCTGTCACGGACGAGGAGCGCACCCGCCTATTATCCTGATTTTCTCCTTCTACATGCACTCCAAAACGCAAAGACGCGTTTAACAGCAGCCTCCGCACCAGGCGGGCTCTTCACCAGTCACGGGTCACCAGTCACGAGTCACTTTTTCCCAAGCAGCTGCCGCGCAATCACCAACTTCTGAATTTCGCTCGTCCCCTCGCCAATCGTGCACAACTTCACATCGCGATAAAATTTCTCTGCCGGATAGTCCTTAATGAATCCATAGCCGCCATGCACCTGCACGCACTCGTTCGCCACGCGCACCGCCACTTCGCTCGCGAACAATTTCGCCATGCTCGATTCTCGCGTGAAACGCACGTCTTTCCGATCTGCCAGCCAAGCTGCCTGGTACACAAGCAATCGCGCCGCTTCCACTTCCGTCGCCATGTCCGCCAGCTTAAATTGAATGGCCTGAAACTCGCTTATGGCTTGCCCGAACTGCTTCCGCTGTTTCGCGTAACTCACCGCCGCCTCAAGCGCACCCTGCGCCATGCCCAACGCCAGCGCCGCAATCGAAATGCGCCCTCCATCCAAAACCTTCAAACTTCCCGTAAAACCCTCGCCTTCCGGACCCAATAAATTCTCCGCTGGCACGCGGCAATCCGAAAAAATCACCTCGGAGGTATCGCTCGCCCGCATCCCTAGTTTGTTTTCTTTCTTCCCCGGCTTAAATCCCGCCATTCCTTTTTCCAGTATGAACGCGCTGATTCCATGCGAACCCTTCGCCTTATCCGTCACCGCCATCGCCACGCAAAAATCCGCATAGTGCCCGTTTGTCGTAAAAGTCTTCGCCCCGTTCAACACCCAAAAATTGCCGTCGCGCCGGGCCGTCGTCCGTGTCCCGCCCGCATCCGACCCCGCCTCCGGCTCCGTCAAAGACCAAGCCCCAATCTTCTTCCCCGACGCCAAAGGCGCCAAATATTTCTTCTTCTGCGCCTCAGTCCCAAACTTGTAAATGTGATTGCTGCACAGCGAATTGTGCGCCGCAACGATCAATCCCACCGACCCGTCCACGCGCGCCAATTCCTCGATCGCAATCACATACTCGATGTACCCTAACCCCGCTCCGCCGTACTCCT
>JBGPLB010000103.1:0-17189 GCA_041486245.1 Candidatus Acidiferrum sp. | reverse complement strand
CGTTACAGGAGCCCTGCGACAATAAAGCGTGTTACGCCAATCTCGCGGTGATGCAAATCTTTCCACGTCCTATCGCATTTCTCCGGCGTACGGTAAACTGCCGCCAAGCCGGCGAGCGGAACGTGCCAATTTTATGAAACGCGTATTAATCATCGAGGACGACAAAGACATCGTCGAACTCGTTCGTTACAACCTCGCCAACGAAGGTTTTCAGGTCAGCGCTGCTTTTGACGGCAGCACCGGCCTGAGCACGCTGAAGAAGACGCCACCCGACCTGCTCCTTCTCGATCTCATGCTCCCGAAACTTTCCGGGCTCGACATTTGCCGGGAAGTTCGCCGGGACGAGGCATTAAATCGTCTGCCGATTATCATGCTCACGGCGCGCGGCGATGAAGCCGACCGCGTTGTGGGCCTGGAAATGGGCGCCGATGACTATGTGACGAAGCCGTTCAGCCCGCGCGAGCTCCTTGCGCGCGTCAAAGCGCTGCTCCGCCGTGCCGAGCCGCCCGCTGATTCGCCACGCGTCATCGAGATAGGCAAGCTGGCCATCGATCCGGCGTCTTACCGCGTGAGCCATTCGGGGAAGCCCGTTTCGCTTAGCACGCTCGAATTCCGGCTGCTCTATTACCTTGCTTCGCGCCCGAACCGGGTCTTCACACGGGATCAATTGCTCGATGCCGTTTGGGGACCGGATCGTTTCGTGACTCCACGCAGCGTGGACGTTTATGTCCGCCGCTTGCGTGAAAAGATCGAAAGCGACCCGGAGAATCCCGTCTTTCTGAAGACCGTGCGCGGCGCGGGGTATCTGTTCGAAACTCGTGCGTCTTAATCTTTTTTGGAAATTCACGTTCGCGTTTCTTGCACTCCTGGTGGGCGTCCTGCTCGCCGTGGACTTCTTTGTCGAACGATCACTGCGCAACGACTACGAACGCACGGGGTTCGAACAACTCACTGCGATCGCCCGCATCGCACAAGCGCATCCTCCACAATGGGCCCAATGGACGCCCGCTTCCGCGGGACATCCTGAGGACCTCTCGGCCTTGCGCGACTGGGTCGCGCAAATGGCCGCCAGCAGCGCCCGCGTCACGGTGATTACCGCGGACGGCCACGTGCTTGCAGATTCGCAATCCGATCCCCAGACCATGGAAAACCACGCCACCCGCCCGGAAATTCTGGAAGCGATGGCAAAAGGAGACGGGCGTTCCATTCGGCACAGCGTCACCATCAACCGTGATCTTCTCTATTATGCGGTGCGCCAGAAGACATTTGCGGGATCGACCTATATCTTGCGATTTGCGCTTCCCGTCGAGACCGTCGATGAAGTTCTGAGTTCCTTCCGTCACAGGCTGTGGGTCGCGTCGTTTTTCATTTTGTTGATCGCTGGAGGAATTTGCTTATTGGTCTCTCGCAGCTTTACCGGTCGCGTTGAGCGGCTTAAGGAATTCTCCCGGCGCGTCGCGGATGGCGACTTCCGGCCATTGCCCCGCGACGGTTCGGACGACGCCCTGGAAGCGCTCGGCATTTCTCTGAACCGCACGGCCGCTCGACTGGAGCGCACCATCCGCACGCTGACGGAAGAGCGCAACCTGTCCTCCGCGATTCTGGGAAGCATGGTCGAAGGCGTCGCGGTAGTGAACGGTTCGGAGCGGCTGGTGTTTGCGAATCCTGGCTTTGCGGAAATTCTCGGGCTGGATGTGCCGCCGACTTCCGGAAGCGCATTGGTGGAAGTGGTGAGGCAGACGGAACTGGTCGAAGCAGTGCGCAAAGTCCTGGGTGGCGAGCCGCGCGTGCAATCGGAAATTGTCACCGGCACGCTGCGGCAGCACTATTTCGCCATCACGGTTGCCGCCGTTCTCGCCGGAGAGACGACCGGCGCCGTCGTGGTGCTGCACGACATAACTGAACTGCGCAAGCTCGAGCGAGTGCGCCGCGATTTTGTGGCCAACGTGTCGCACGAATTGAGAACCCCCCTCACAGCAATTCAAGGCTTTGCTGAGACGCTTCTCGCGGGGGCCATCGACGACCCGCAAAACCGAACGCGCTTCCTCGAGATCATTCTCGAACATTCCCGCCGGTTGGCACGCTTAACGGAAGATCTGCTCATGCTTTCCAAGATGGATGCCGAACGCCTGGAGCTCGAGATTCGCCGCCTCAGCGTTTCGCAATTGATCGAAAGCTGCCTCGAGACGGCCCAACGCCGCGCCATGGAAAAAGATTTGCGAATCTCCGTGAACATGCCGCAGCGCTTGCCGGACATCGCCGGAGATCGCCGGCGGCTTGCCGAAGTTCTGCAAAATCTTTTGGACAACGCCATTCAGTACACACTGCCCGGCGGGCAAATTATGGTCAGCGCGGAAACCGGAGAGGACGAGGTTATTCTTACCGTGTCAGACACGGGTATCGGCATCCCCAAAGCCGACCAGCCGCGAATCTTCGAGCGGTTCTACCGCGTCGATGTCGCGCGGTCCCGGGAAGCCGGAGGTACAGGTCTCGGCTTGGCCATCGCCAAACATCTCGTCGACGTGCATGGAGGCCGGCTGTGGGTGGAAAGCGAAGTGAGCCAGGGTTCACAATTCCATTTTTCCGTGCCCGTGTATGACCCCAAAAATACGACCCCGCGTTCCATCCCGGGTGGTCCAAGCGGGCACGATGATGGAGGGGGCCCGCAGTCTGTTTAGCATCTCCGCCTCTTATTGCCCGCCTTCGTAACCAAACCCCGCCCCGTTAATTTATCCGCATGTTCATCTCTCTGTGAACAAAACGTAACGAATTCTTAGGGAAAATATCAGTTACGAGCAGGAGTGCGGTTCGAAACACCCTTCTCGGGAAGGGAAATCATGGCAAGCTCCGCGGGACCGACAGAAGCTGTCCTCTACGATGTCCTTGTGAATTATCTGGTCTCGATGGCTCGCACCGTCGAAGGCGCGATGAACCGCGCCCTCGAAGCCATCGTGGGAGTCACCGATTCGCGCACTTTTTCTCTTCCCGGCGAAGTCTTTCTCCTGGAGCCGCGCATCAACGAAATGGAAATTGTCATCGATGAGCACGCTATCCGCCTGCTCCGCCGCGGCTCGTTCTCGGACGACGAAGTGCGCCTCATCGTTGCCTCTCTCAAAATCACGAACGATCTCGAACGCATCGGGGACCTGGCCGTGAACCTCGCAGAGTGCGTCATCTCCCTCCGCGAAATGCCGGCCGCGCAATTGCCGGAAGAGTTGGGCCCCATGACCGCGGCCGTGCGCGGCATGGTCAGCAAAAGTCTTGGAGCGCTGATTTTTCGCAACGTGGAAATGGCCGGGCAGGTCCTCCAGTGTGACGATGTAGTCGATCAATATCGCGACCGCATCTTCGACCAGCTTATGCAAAGCATGACGCAGCAAGCCGCTCTCGTCAGTCCGGGAATGCAGTACATTCTTGCCACCCGGCACTTGGAGCGCATCGCCGACCATGCGACGAACATCGCCGAAGACATCATCTTTTGGGTTCGCGGGCTCGATGTCCGCCATGGCCGCGGACTTTCGCTGAGCTCCGACGGCACGGAACAAACAGAATTGGCCGGCGCAGAAGTCACCGAGAATTCACAAGCCCTTCATTCGAAGGTGACTCCGGATTGCGATACTCAACGCGTGTAAGCTTCGTACCACATCCCACCACGGGGATCGGCGCACCCCTGGCTCCGGTCCCCTTCTTCCCCTTTGATAGCATCAGGACACGTTCGGCGAGGCATCCCTTGACCCGGCGACGTACTCCTATTATCGTGAAAAGCGTGTCGAGGATGCAGAAGCCTATCGATATCCGCCATGCTCTTGCTGCTTCAAAGCAGCATGTGTGGGTGTGCCTGCTACTCGCCATTCTGCTTCTATGCAATCCGTTCCTGGTGGCTCTGGGCTCAGCTGCCGGTTTGAACGTGCATCACCCCGCGAGTTACCGAGCCACGGTTGCTTCTTCCGAGCTGCAGCGGTTTGCTCCCGCGGCCGGCCAGGATTTATTTGACTTCGCAGATTGCGCAACGACGCAGTCTTTTCAGTTGCTGCCCGTTCTGTCCGAGCTGAATACCCTGCCTGTAATCCTCCAAATTAGTACTGCTCAGAAGTTTTTGTGCGCGAGCCTTTGGTTTCGGCCCCCGCCTGCTTCCTGATTCCTCCTTCCCGTTGATCTAGCATTCAGACTGGTTCTGCGTATTTTGCAGAAGAGGAGTCATGCATTGAAAAACATCCTTGCTCTCGAGCAATTGGAGTCGCTTCGCGGCCTGAGCACTTGCGCGGTCTCGAACGCGATTGAAACTTTCGACGTGCGCCTGCGAAACGCCGGCTTCGCCGACGCGAGCATCCGGTGCATGTTCCAGGAATTTCCGCCGACGATTGGCTACGCCGCCACCGCGCGCGTTCGCACCTCGGTGCCGCCCATGCACGGCCACAACTATTTCGATCGCACCGATTGGTGGAACGCCATACTGAAAATTCCGGCACCGCGCGTTGTGGTTGTCGAAGACGTTGAAAAACGTCCCGGACTCGGCTCTTTCGTCGGCGAAGTGCACGCCAACATTCTGAGCGCTCTGGGGTGCGTCGCCGTAGTCACAAACGGCGCCGTACGTGACTTGCCGCAAGTGCGAAGCACCGGTTTTCAGTTTTTCGCCGGAAACGTGGCCGTTTCCCACGCCTATGCTCACATCTTTCAGTTTGGAACCCCGGTCGAAATTGGCGGCCTGAAAATAGAACCGGGGGACTTGCTGCACGGAGACCAACACGGCATTTTGAAAGTTCCATTCGAAATAGCGTCGAATATCCCCGCTATCGCCCGGGATATTCAGGAGAAGGAAGAACGTGCCATTGCCATTTGCAGGTCTGCTGATTTCTCACTCGAAAAGCTCCGCGAAGTGTTCCGGAGTCTCAACACCGAACCGAAAGCGGCAAGTACCGGCCGGTTCAGGAAATAGGGTGGTGCAATTCCATGCGTAAAGCGGATGTTTCACTCGGATGGTACCCGGGGAAAACGCTCAGCCTCGTGTGCTGCGTTGCGAGCGCTTCTCTAATCGTTTCCTGCTCGTCCAATGCCGCCAAAGATGGACCAGATTCTATCGCCGCGCCAACCGTTGCGGCGGCAAAAGTACTCCGCACGGACCTTACGCGGGCTCTCGCCGTGACCGCAGAATTTCGGCCCTATCAAGTAATCGATGTCCACGCGAAAGTTTCCGGTTACGTGAAGCGAATTTATGTCGATGTGGGCGATCGCGTTAAAGAAGGGCAATTGATCGCCGTCCTCGAGATTCCTGAGCTTCAAGACGACGTCCAGACCGCCGAAGCCTCGGTCAGCAAGAGCCAGGAAGAAATCCGGCGGGCGCAAGCAGACCTGGAGCGGGCGCAGTCCGCGCACGTGGTCGAACACTTGGCCTCCTCACGGCTCGTGGATGTCTCCAAGACCAGGCCGGGGCTGGTAGCCCAACAAGAGGTAGACGATGCCGTGGGCCGCGATCGCGTTGCCGAAGCTCAAGTGGCAACCGCGAAAGCCACTCTCTCGACTGCCGATCAGCAGCTGCGGGTGGCACAAGCAGACCGCGAAAGAGTCAGGACTTTATTCGCTTATGCCCAGATCAAGGCGCCATTCGCCGGGGTGATCACAAAACGGTACGCGGACACTGGATCCATGATCCAAACGGGTATTTCTTCACAGACTCAGTCGATGCCTCTCGTGACTCTAGCTCAGGAGAACTTATTGCGCCTCGTTATTCCCGTCCCCGAATCCGCAGTCTCCAGGATCCGATTGGGAAGCCAAGTGGAAGTGAGTGTCTCGACATTGGGAGAGAAGTTCGAGGGTAAAGTGGCTCGATTTGCGGATCAGGTGGATATGGCCACACGAACCATGCACACGGAAGTGGACGTTCCAAATCCGAAGGGCGAACTGGTTCCCGGCATGTACGCGAGCGCCTCGCTGGTTCTAAATAATGAACGGAGCGCACTCGCTGTTCCGGTCCAGGCTCTCACCCGCGCGGAAGACCGCATCACCGTCCTGTTGATCGACAAGCACAACAAACTCGAAGAGCGCCCGGTAAAGATCGGCGTCGAGGCACCTGATCAAGTGGAAATACTCTCGGGCCTCGAGGAAGGGGATCTTGTGGTGATTGGGAACCGCAGCCAACTCCAGCCCGGAATGGCGGTCCAACCGAAAGTGATCTCCATAGCCCAGACTAGCGGAGGAGCTTGATGTCGGGATTTTCGATTCGCAACCCGTATTTCATCGTTGTCGTCTGCCTGATTGTCGCGGTCGTGGGCATTACGAGCCTGGTTCGCATGCCAGTGGACTTGTTTCCCACCATCAACATCCCCGAAGTTGTTGTCGCTACTTTCTATTCGGGAATGCCTCCAGAAGAAATCGAAACAGAGATTACCGGGCGGTTTGAAAGATTTTTTACTCTCGGCAGCGGTATCGAGCATATGGAATCCAGATCGCTTCCCGGAGTCAGCATCATCAAAGTTTTCTTCCAGCCGGGGACGAACAGCGATTCGGACGTCAACGAGATTTCCAACCTGGCCATGGCAGACCTGCGCCGTTTGCCTCCAGGAACTCTGCCGCCCGTGGTCGAGAAGTTTGACGCCTCGAGCCTTCCCGTCTGCCTGATTACCCTGAAGGGCAAAGGACTGAGTGAAACGCAGCTGCGCGACCTCGGCCAATTTCAGGTCCGCAACCAGCTTGCCACTGTGCCTGGGGCTTCGGTCCCCCCTCCGTTCGGCGGCAAATACCGGCAGATCATGGTGTACGTGGATCCGGAAAAACTTCAGGCGTACCAGCTTAGTCCGATGGATGTGGTTCGAGCAGTGGACAACGCGAATCTGATTCTCCCCGCGGGAGACGCGAAAATCGGCCCTTATGATTACAACATCTACTCAAATAGCCAGTTCCGAGACGTCGAAGGAATCAACACCCTTCCAATCAAAACAGTGGGCCAATCCACGGTCACGGTCGCGGATATAGGCCGTGCCGAAGATGGTCACCAAATCCAAACCAACGTCGTCCGCGTGGACGGACAGCACTCCGTTTATTTGCCGGTCTTGAAGCAAGGGGGCGATACCAACACGATCCAGGTTGTGGATGGAGTCAGGAAAGTGCTCGCCCGCCTCACCGACATTCCCAAGGAATTGCAACCACGTCTGGTGTTCGACCAGTCCTTGTTTGTCAAAAGCGCCATCGACACGTTGCTCCATGAGGGTGGTGTGGGATTGCTTCTGACCGCTTTGATGGTCCTGGTTTTCCTGGGTAGCCTGCGCGCCACCGTCGCCGTGTTCTTGTCGATTCCGTTGTCGGCGCTGACCGCCATCATTGCTCTTTATTTCGGCGGCAGCTCCATCAATTCGATGATTCTCGCGGGGCTTGCCCTGGTTTTTTCCCGTTTGATTGACAACGCCGTCATCGTTCTTGAAAACATCTTCCGTCATCTCGAACTTGGTGAAAAACCCGAAGTGGCTGCGGAGAAAGGCGGTCAAGAAGTTGCCATGGCCGTCCTGGCGGCCACATTGACTAGCGCGGTCGTATTTTTTCCCGTCACGTTTCTGTACGGTGTCAGCCGGTTTCTCTTCTCGGCTCTGGCTTTGGCCGTTGTCCTTGCACTATTTGCTTCCTACGTCATCGCCATGACCGTCGTGCCTTTGTTCTGTGCCCGGTACATCAAGGCCCCGGATCACGGACACACCACTGATGCGCCATCGGGCGAGCAACCTTCTGAGGAGCACGGAACGCGCCGCGCACGCTGGGGAGACCGCTTCAACGATTGGTTTGCCGCGCATTTTAATCGCTTGCTCGAGCTCTATGAAGCGCATGTCCGAAACGCGCTCTCAAGGCCCAAGGCAGTTGGCGGCGGAATTCTGGCAGCGTGCGCGCTCAGTCTCCTGCTCTTTCCTTTGATAGGCCAGGCGTTCTTCCCCCGGACGGATGCGGGACAGTTTGTCATCAATGTGAAGACTCCTTCGGGCACACGCGTGGAGATCACGGATCAAGAGATCGCCCGCGTTGAGAATCTCATCCGGCAAGTTGTGCCGCCTAAAGATTTGCATCTGATTGTTTCCAATGTCGGTGTGATTCCAGGGTTTTCGTCCATCTACACCAGCAATGCGGGGCCGCACACCGCGACCGTTCAAGTGGCTTTGAATGAGGACCACAAGGTCAGCAGCTTTCAATACATGGATGAAGTGCGTCAAAAAATCCAAGCCAACTTGCCCGAATTAACCACCTATTTCCAATCCGGCGGCATCGTGGATGCCGTGCTGAATCAGGGGCTGCCTGCTCCGATTGATGTTCAAGTGAGCGGGTCCAATCTCGAAGCCGCCTACCAAACCGCAACGCAGTTAGCAGGCCAAATTCGCAAATCCCGGGGTGTCAGCGAAGTCTATGTGCCCCAGGACATCGACTATCCCTCTCTTCATCTTGACGTGGACCGCATGCGCGCAGGTGAACTCGGCTTGAGCCAGAAGGAAGTCGTCGACAACGTCATTACGGCGCTCACTTCCAACGGCATGATCGCTCCGAGCTATTGGATCGATCCCAAGACGGGAAACGATTACATGCTGACCGTGCAGTATCCCGAAGAGAATATTCAGAGCCTCTCGGACCTGAGGGGCATTCCCCTTCGTTCGCAAGATGCGAAATCTCCCGCGTTTCTGGATGCCGTTAGCAAGGTGTCGCGCTTCAATGCGCCCACGGAGATCGATCACTACCAGATCCAGCGTGTGTTCGACGTGTACGTCAGTCCTTCAACCGAGGATTTAGGCCTGGTCGCCACCTCGGTGCGCGGCATCATCGCGAAAACGAAACTTCCTGAAGGGGTTCGCGTCAACGTTCGGGGAATGGTCGAAGGCATGGAAGCCTCCTTCCGGAGTTTTGGATTGGGATTGCTGCTTTCGCTGGTCCTGCTCTACTTGATCCTGGTCGCTCAGTTCCGCTCGTTCCTCGATCCCGTCCTGATTCTCTTGGCGGTTCCAACGGGAGTGATGGGAGTTCTGTTCACTCTGCTTATGACCGGCACGACGCTGAACGTCATGTCGCTCATGGGCATCATCATGATGGTCGGAATCGTGGTTTCTAACAGCATTCTGATCGTGGAATTCGCACACCGGCTGGAAGAAGACGGCATGTCCGTTCGTCAAGCCATTATTTCCTCCTGCCGGATTCGCTTGCGGCCCATCCTCATGACTTCGCTGGCCACGGTCATCGGTCTGATTCCGATGGCCTTGAAGCTGGGAACAGGAAGCGAACAATATGCTCCGTTGGCGCGAGCCATCATCGGAGGCTTGATGGTCTCCGTGTTTCTGACCGTCTTCCTGGTTCCGGCCGCGTACCTCCTTCTCTATGGGCGCAAAGACGAGTCGACGCAGGAGGTGGCGGCGTGATTCGGAATGCGCTCCGATGGGCGGCAATCTTCGTGCTGATGCCCTCTTGCTGTCCCGCCCAGACACAATCCGCGCCGCGGACTCTTTCTCTTGCGGAAGCGGAAGCGATTGCTCTCAAGAACAATCCGCAAATCACCATCGGGAAACTGCGCGCGCTGGTGGCCCAACAAATCGTTCGGGAATCGCGCTCGGCCCTGCTGCCCAGTGCTACTCTCAGCGTTACCGCTGCCGATTCCAATCCTGGCAGCCGCCTCGCGGCCGGCTTTCTCAACAATCCCGTTCTTTTTCCGCGCGCGGCTGAGGGCGCTAGCGTCAACCAGCTGATCACCGACTTCGGCCGCACAACCAATTTGCTCTCGAGTTCTGAATATCAAGCCAAGGCCGCGGATCAAAATGCGGTCGCCACCAGGGCTGATATTCTCCTGGTTGTGGATCAGGCGTTTTACAACTCCCTGGACACCAAGGCTCTCGTCACCGTCGCAGAAGAAACGGTAAGTGCCCGCCAGATGCTCGTCGACAAGGTGCAGGCTTTGACGAATGCCAAGCTCAAATCGGAGCTCGACCTCAGCTTTTCGAATGTAGAGCTCGCCCGCGCCAAGCTGCTTCTGCTGGAAGCGCAGAACAACTACCAAACCTCTCTAGCCACGCTTTCGGCAATCCTGGGTTATGCCGATCAGCAGAATTTTCAGCTTGTGGAGGACGCCAAACCGGTCACAGCCCCCGCCCCGGACGTCGCTCCTTTAATCCAACAAGCTTTACAGCAGCGTCCAGAGCTCAAGGCTTTGCAATTTGAGGTTGAATCCGCGGAGAAATTCGGGAATGCCGAGCACGATCTCTGGCGGCCAACTGTTAACGCCCTCGGCGTTGTCGGCGAAGCTCCCGTCCGCGACGATCACATTCTCAATTGGTACGGCGCCGTCGGTGTCAACATCAACATCCCCGTGTTCAACGGTTTTCTCTACAATGCCCGTGCCAAAGCTGCAGACCTCCAGACGGAAGTCGATCGGCAGCGGTTGCTTGATACTCGCAACAACATTGCAAGGGATGTGCGAAAAGCCTGGCAGAACTCCCAATGGGCCTTCCAGCGGCTTTCCGTAACACAACAACTCCGCGAGCAAGCCAGCCTCGCTTTCGATTTGGCTCAGTCCCGGTACAATCTGGGTCTCGGTTCCATCGTCGAATTCACGCAGGCTGAGCTGCAAAAAACGGAAGCCGACATCGAGGACACGGACGCTAAATATCAATATAGCTTGACGCAATTGGTGCTCGCCTTTACGGTAGATTCGCCGAAGTAGTTGCTTCCTCACCTCGGGGCGGCAGGCTGTTTATAGAAGGCGCAACTGAGCAAAGTTTTCAATCCATTGGCAGATGAATGGAATTTTGCCGAACTCCTGCGATTTCGGCAGAGCGAAGCAGCTTCTTGTGATTGTTGACCCGCTGTCAATTTTCTAACCTTAATTATCCCAACGAGTTACGTCCGCCTCTCCAATTCTGTTACTGGATATTCATATTCGGTTGACGTGGCCGTAAGACACGGCCTTTACCTTCTCCCGCAGGGTGGTACGCATCCTCATCGGTACGTTTTTGAATTTTGCTCCAAAGAGAGAGGAAATGAAAAAAATAGCAGCACTCGCATTATCGCTATTCCTTACATACAGTATCGCGCTCGCGGATACTCCCAAGGACGCCGATGCGCAGCCCGCCAAACCTGCGCAGCCGGCGAAGGCAAAGGCAGCCAAAAAGGCGGACAAATCGGATTCCGCGATCGCGGCCGAGATTGAAGAGCTCCGTCAGACTCTTCAGACCCAGCAGGAACAACTGAGTTCATTGAAGGAAGAGCTCGCCAAGCGCGATCGTCAGATCGACGAAGCGCGCGACGCGGCCGCAGCGGCCAACGCACGCGCAGCGGAAGCCAGCACCAAGGCCACGGAAGCGGTCAACAGCACCGTCGAAGTGAAGAGTTCCGCGGCCACGCTTAATACCACGGTGTCGGACTTGAAGGCCAGCAACGAGGCTCTCAAGACGACGGTAGCCACCGCGCAAGCGGAAGCCAAGAAAGCAGAAGAAGCACCCACGGCCATCCACATCAAGGGCATCACGATTACTCCCGGCGGTTTCTTTGCGGCGGAAAGCGTTTGGCGGCAGCGAGCCTTGAGCGCCGACGACAATACGCCGTTTACGACCGTACCGTTTTCCGGAGCGGGCATGAGCAAAGTGTCCGAATTCAACGCCTCGGGCCGGCCGTCGCGCATCACCATGTTGGTCGAGGGTAAAATCGATCATGCCAAGTTCACCGGATATTATGAAACGGATTTCCTGTCGGCGGCGGTTACCTCGAATAACCGTCAGAGCAACAGCTATGCGCTACGCCAGCGGCAGATTTGGGGTCAGGCAGCGTTAGATGGCGGCTGGACCTTCACCGGCGGCCAAATGTGGAGTTTGGTAACGGAGACGAAGAAAGGGCTGCAGAACCGCACGGAAGCTACGCCGATGGTGATTGACCACCAGTACAATGTCGGCTTCGGGTGGGCGCGGCAGTACGGTTTCCGCATCACCAAGAGTTTCAACGACAAGCTCACGCTGGGCTTCTCCGTGGAAAACGCACAGACGACGTTTGGCGGGCGCGGCGTTCCCGCGGGTACTTTCTTCATTAACGCACCGGGCGCGAGCGGAGGACTCTACAATGCGTTCGACGCTACCGGCTACACGACGAACCGGACGCCGGACTTCATCTTCAAGGCGGCCTTCGATCCCGGGTGGGGCCACTACGAACTTTTTGGGCTGATAAGCACGTTCCGCGCGCGGGTTTATCCTTGCGGGGCGGGCGTCGCAGTGGCGACTCCGTGCTCAATCGATGGGTCCACGGCGAATTCTTCGGTCGGCGCGTTTAACGATTCGCGCACGGGCGGCGGCATCGGAGCGAACCTCCGCGCGCCGGTCTTCGGCAAGTACGGCGATTTCGGCATCCACGTGATGGGCGGTGATGGCATTGGACGTTACGGTTCGGCGCAGCTGTCGGACGTCACGGCGCGGCCCAACGGCACACTCGCTCCGATCCGTGGCGCCAATGCACTCGGCACGCTGGAGTTCCACCCGAACCCGAAGCTGGATGTTTATTTCAACTACGGATTTGAGTACGCTTACCGCACCTGGTACGACACATCTACTACGGTTGGCGGCGTGACTACCATCAAGAGCGTGGGTTACGGCTCGCCCTTCAACAACAACTCCGGTTGCAGCACCGAGGTGATACCCGGCAATCAGAACACTCCGGGGGCGGTTCCCGGTACCTGCACCGGGGATATTCGAAACATGCAGGAGGGAAGTGTGGGTTTCTGGCACCGCTTCTACAAAGGGCCGAAGGGCACTTTGCAGTGGGGCATCCAGTATTCCTATCTTGTGAAGAATACCTGGAGCGGCAACAATAACACGCCGACAGCTGTGGGCTTGCAGCCTAAAGCAATCGACAACATGGTGTTCACCTCGTTCCGCTATTACATCCCGTAAATCGGGAAACTTAGCGTTTCGTGTTCTCTGCGGATGGAAAAGGGGCAGCTCCTCACCGAGCTGCCCTTATTTTTTCGCGGGTCCTGCCTGAATTGAGTCTTACCCGTCGCAAGTCTTTGCATACAAGCAAGTTAAGGTAAGACCTCTCCACCTCTAATAAATCAACAAACTCTGAATTGATTGTAACAATGCTGTAACACGAAAGCGGGAGACTGAACTCCCCCGGGCAGACAAATCTTTCGTGTGGAGAAAACGGATGAAAAGAATCACAGGTATCCTTCTGGCCGTCCTTGGATTCGCTGGCATCGTCTGGGCGGAGAGTGCTCTGTCTCTCACCGGTGCTGGCGCCACCTTCCCTTACCCCATGTATTCTAAGTGGTTCAATGAGTATCACAAGAAAGACCCAAACATTCAGATCAACTACCAGTCCATCGGTTCCGGCGGCGGAATTAGGCAAGTGACCGAAGGCACTGTCGATTTCGGCGCTTCCGACGGCCCCATGACAGACGAGCAGCTGAAGGCCTACCAAGACAAGCATGGTTTTTCCGTCCTTCATTTCCCCACCGTGCTAGGCGCCGTCGTTCCGACCTACAACATCCCCGGAGTCAGCGGAGAGTTGAAGTTCACCCCAGAGGCGCTGGCAGGCATCTACCTCGGCAAAATCACGAAATGGAATGACCCTGCGATTACCAGTCCCAACTCGGGAGTAACTCTCCCCGGTGATGACATCGTGGTCATCCACCGCTCTGACGGCAGCGGTACAACGTATATCTGGACGGACTATCTCTCCAAAGTGAGTTCGGAGTGGAAAGACAAGGTGGGCAAAAATACTTCGGTCAATTGGCCTGTGGGCCTCGGCGGCAAGGGCAACGAAGGTGTGTCCGGGCTGGTCAAGCAGACACCCAACTCCGTCGGCTATGTTGAGCTGATTTACGCCGTCCAGAATTCGATGCCCTACGGCAGTGTGAAAAATTCTTCTGGCGTATTCGTTAAGGCTGACCTCGCCAGCGTTACGGCTGCCGCGGCCGGCGCAGCGAAGAACATGCCGGCGGACTTCCGCGTTTCCATCACGGACGCCTCGGGCAAGACCGCCTATCCAATCTCCAGCTTTACCTGGCTGCTCATTCCCTCGAAATTCCCCGATGCAAGCAAACGCGATGCCGTCAAAGGCTTCGTAAAATGGATGCTGGCTGATGGGCAGAACTATACGGAGGCGCTCTCCTACGCAAAGCTTCCCAAGGAAGTGGTCGCAAAAGAGCTAGAGGCACTCAACAGCGTCCAATAGTTTTTGTTTCGACAAAATGTCTGCCGCTAGCACAATCGTTCCGAGCGCGGGCCCCGTTGCGGGTTCGCGCTCCTTTTTGAGCCGCTTGCGCGAGGGTGATGAAATCGCGCGGTTGATCACCTTTTTGTTTGCTGCCTCGGTTGTCCTCATCACCGTTCTTTTGGTCTACGAACTTTGGGTGAGTTCGGTTCTTCCACGTCACAAATTTGGCCTCGCTTTTTTCGTCACTCGAGTTTGGGATCCCGTCTTCGACAACTTCGGCGCGCTGCCCTTCATCTATGGAACTGTCGTCACCTCGTTCGTTGCCCTGTTCCTCGCCGTGCCGCTCGGCATCGGGGCATCTATTTTTCTCGCGGAGCTCGCGCCTGCTCGAGTTTCCGACACTCTGGAATTCTTTATCGACTTACTTGCCGCGGTTCCCAGCGTAATCTATGGCGTTCTGGGCATCTTCATCGTCGTCCCTCTGATGCGCCAGTTCATTGCGCCTGCCCTTAGGAATACTTTGGGCTTCCTCCCGTTTTTTAAGGGACCGGTCTATGGTATAGGTTTCCTGACTGCCGGCGTCGTCTTGGCTATCATGGTCGTTCCTTACATCATTTCTGTCTCGCGCGAGGTGCTTCTCTCCGTCCCTCGCGACCAGCGTGAAGCCGCACTGGCGCTAGGGTCGACGCGATGGGAATCGACCTGGAAGGTCGTCGTTCCATTCGCCCGCACCGGCATCCTGGGCTCGATTTTCCTCGCCCTTGCCCGCGCGCTCGGCGAAACTATGGCTGTCAGCATGGTCATCGGTAACGCTCCGACGATCAGTGCATCGCTTTTTTCCCCTGGCGACTCGATCGCTTCGGTGATCGCCAACCAATTCACCGAAGCAACCGGTGACCTCTACACCCAATCCCTCATTGAATTGGGCTTGGTCTTATTTCTGCTCACTTTTATCCTGAATGGCCTTGCGCGCATCTTAATCGCCACAACGTCTCAGCGCGGCAGTGGAATGGGGAACGCATGAACCCTCGCCTGCGCTGGCGCAAATTCGTGAGCAATTTCATGCTCACCATGACCTGTTGCTGCGCTCTCATTGCCGTCTCTGTTCTTTTCTTCATATTGGGAAATCTCGTCTACCACGGCGGTACTTCCATCAACTGGAATTTCTTCACGAAATTGCCGGTTCCCGTGGGCGAAACGGGCGGCGGCATGGCCAATGCCATCGTTGGCAGCGCCAAGTTGCTTCTTCTAGCCACGCTTTTCGGTGTCCCCATCGGATTTTTGGGTGCCGTCTACCTCGCGGAATTCAGCGGGAGTAAGGTGGCTTTTGTCGTGCGCTACGCCGCGGATTTGCTCAATGGGGCTCCTTCGATCGTCATCGGCATCTTTGCCTTTACCCTCGTCGTCCACCCCTTCAAGCATTTCTCCACTTTCGCGGGCGGCGTTGCTCTCGGAATCATGATGATTCCCATCACCTTGCGCAGCACGGAACAGTTCCTTCTAAGCGTGCCTCGCAACTTGCGTGAGGGCGCGATGGCTCTGGGCGCCAGCAAGTGGAAAACAATCGCGACGGTAGTCGTGCCTGCAGCTTATCGCGGCATTCTCACTGCGATTCTCCTGGCGTTTGCGCGCGTTGCGGGTGAGACCGCCCCTCTCATTTTCACGGCCTTGGGAAACAGTTATTGGAGCCATGGCTGGAACGAGCCCACAGCCTCGCTTCCGGTTGTGATATGGAACTATGCCCTCTCAGCGTACGACGACTGGCACCGGCAGGCCTGGGCCGCGGGACTCGTCTTGCTTGCCTTGATTCTTGTCATTAACATTGTTGCCCGGGCGATCTTGTCGCGTGGCATCTCGGTTCCGAGGGCATAATCCATGCACGCTTCTGTGAGGCAAGCAGTGTCCGTAAACATAACTCCACCGGTAATGAACGCCGCGACCCGCGAAAGCATGGCGCCTGCGGAAATGCGCATGACCATCTCCAAGCTCAATTTCTGGTACGGCAGCAAACAGACCCTCTTCGATATCAATCTGGGTATCGCTACAAACAAGATCACCGCGCTCATCGGCCCTTCCGGCTGCGGAAAGTCCACACTTTTGCGGACGCTTAATCGCATGTACGAAACCGTGCGCAACGCCCGCCTCGAAGGTGAAATACTTCTCGACGGCAAAAACATTCTCGCCCAGGACGTTACGCAGCTCCGGCGCCGCGTCGGCATGGTTTTTCAGCGCCCCAACCCTTTCCCCAAATCCATCTTCGAAAACGTGGCCTATGGTCTTCGCATCAATGGCTCAAAGCTGCCAATGGCGGAAGCCGTCGAAAAAAGCCTGCGCCACGCCGCCCTCTGGGACGAAGTGAAGGACCAGCTGCATAAGTCCGCCTACGATCTTTCCGGCGGCCAGCAGCAGCGCCTCTGCATTGCCCGCGCCCTCGCTGTCGAACCCGAAGTTCTCCTTCTCGACGAGCCTTGCTCCGCTCTCGATCCCATTAGCACCGCGAAAATCGAAGAGCTGCTCGTTCAATTGAAGGAGCTTTGCACCATCGTCACCGTCACCCACAACATGCAGCAGGCTGCCCGCATCAGCGACTTTACCGCCTTTCTTCTCATCGGCCAGCTCATCGAGTTCAGTCCCACGCCGCACCTCTTCACAACGCCGAGCGACCCTCGCACGGAGGCGTACATTACCGGCCGCTTTGGATGATGCGTCGAGGTAAGAAAGCATTACGATATGAGCATTGATTTGACTGCCTGAGGGAAAAGAGTTCATGGAACGCCACTTCGAAAAAGATTTGAACGAGTTGAAGGAGCGCCTCTTGTGGATGGGAAGTCTCGCCGAGCGCGCCGTCCATCAGGCCGTCCATGCGGTCCTGGAAACCGACGAACAACTTGCCAAGCGCGTTCTCGATGAAGAAGATGCCATCAACGAGCTACAGATGGAGATTGATGACCGCGTCGTCCAGCTCCTCGCGCTCCACCAACTGATGGCTGTCGATCTGCGATTTGTCCTTGCCGTTTCGCGCATCAACAACGATCTCG
>JBGPLB010000102.1:0-17922 GCA_041486245.1 Candidatus Acidiferrum sp. | reverse complement strand
GACGCCGGGACCAACGTTCCGGTCGTAGTAGTCAATGGCGCAAAGCCCGGGCCTGTCCTAGCGCTTGTTACCGGCGCGCATGGAACGGAATATGTTTCGATCATCGCCGTCGAAGAGCTGATTGGCGAGCTTGATCCAGCGCAACTTTCCGGCACGGTGATTCTGCTTCCGCTCGTGAACATCCCCTCGTTCGAGCAAAAGGTGCCGCACGTGAATCCCATCGACAACAAGAGCATGAATCGCTTCTACCCCGGCAAAATGGATGGCACGCAAACGGACCGCGTCTTGTACATGATTACCAAAGACGTGGTGGACCATTGCGACTATTTGATCGACTACCACGGCGGGGACCTCGATGAGAGTCTGCGGCCGTACGCCTACTGGGGCGCGGTTGGAAAAGAAGCGCAGGATAAAACTTCAAAACAAATGGTTCTCGCCTTCGGACTGGATCACATCATCATCTGGAGCGAGCGGCCCACCGATCCCACTGCAACGCGTTATCTTGACAACACCGCGTCCGTTCGAGGCAAGCCGTCGATTGTAGTGGAGGCGGGCCATGCGGGCACCGTTGAAAGCGACGATGTCGCTGTGCTTGTGAATGGCACGCTCAGCACAATGCGCTACCTGAAAATGATTCCCGGCGAGCCACACTTCATCGAGAACCCTGTCTGGCTTGCGAAAGTTGTGGATGTGCTTTCCGATGGACCAGGGATCTGGTATCCGTACGTCAAGCGCGGCACCTATGTTCAGGAGGGAATGAAGCTGGGCAAAATCACAGACTACTTCGGCAAGGTGATTCAAGAACCGCGTGCGCCCGTTTCCGGCGTAGCGCTTCACGTAAATGCAGTTCCGTCGCTCAAGAAAGGAGACAACATAGCCGATATCGGCGTTGTCGCCGCGAAAGCGCCGTAGGTTTGCGAAAGGCCGGCTGGAGACTGCTCATCAAGTGTGAGCATGGTTCGAGCGCAGCAGGTAGAATAGTCGATCGATGAATCGCTACGTGGGGAGCTTGTGTGTCTTCAGACTATTTATTGAAAACCGAGCCATCCGAATATTCTTTTGCCGACCTGCAAAAAGATGACGTCACAGTGTGGGAGGGCGTAACGAGTCCGGCCGGAGTGAAAAACCTCCGCGAAATACAAACCGGCGCGCGGCTGATCATTTACGAGACAGGGAATCGAAAGAGCGCGGTTGGAACGGCTACGGTGATTTCCGTGGACGCGTCCGATCCGAAAGTTCCCATCGTCAAGATCAAAGCCGGCAAACCGATTGCAAAACCATGGACATTGTCGCAAATCAAAGCCAATAAACTGTTTGCCGATTCTCCTCTCGTCCGTGAAGGAAGGCTTTCGGTCGTGCCGCTCACAAAAGCGCAATATACGGCGTTAACGGGCAGTTGATCACAGCGATCGTCCGAGATCGGGCGCGATCCAGCGCAACGGTAGGCCGATCTCCAGCCAGCGTCCCGTGATATGATCCTCGGACATTTCCGCGACACTTCCGCAAGCTAAAGCAACCGAGCTATCGCCAACACCGGGAGAGGATCCCAATCGTCATGACTCACAAAGTAGCAGTCGTGCAAGCGTCCCCTGTCGTATTCGATCGCGAGCGCACTCTCGAGAAGCTCTCCGCCCTCGCCCACGAAGCCGCGCAACAGGGCGCGCAACTTGTCCTTTTTCCCGAAGCGTTCGTCTCCGCCTATCCCCGTGGGCTCGACTTCGGCGCGGTCGTCGGCTCGCGCACCGATGCTGGCCGCGAAGATTTCCGGAGGTATTGGGAAAGCAGCGTGGATGTGCCCGGCCCCGCCGTCGATCATCTCTCGCGCACGGCTCGCTCCGAGAACATCTATCTTGTCGTTGGCGTCATAGAACGCGACGCAGGCAGTCTTTATTGCACCGTCCTCTTCTTTGCGCCGGATGGGAATTTCCTCGGGAAGCATCGCAAGGTGATGCCTACCGCTTCGGAGCGTCTCGTCTGGGGTTACGGCGACGGTTCGACGCTGCCAGTATTTGCGACGCCTCTCGGCAAACTTGGTGCAGTAATTTGCTGGGAGAATTACATGCCTCTGCTTCGCACGATGATGTATTCCAAGGGCATCGAGTTGTACTGCGCGCCTACGGCCCACGCGCGCGATTCCTGGCTCGCCACTGTCCGCCATATCGCCGTCGAGGGCCGCTGCTTTGTGCTCTCCTGCAATCAGTTTCAGCGGCGCCGCGACTTTCCTGCCGATTACCACGCGTCCTTCGGCAATGATCCCGAGTCGGTCATCTGCCGCGGCGGAAGCTGCATCGTCGATCCCTTCGGCAATTTCCTAGCCGGACCCAACACTGAAGGCGAAACCATTCTTGTTGCGGAAATCGATCCGAGGCAAATTATCCGCGGCAAGTACGACTTCGATGTCGTGGGCCATTATTCCCGCCCCGACATTTTCCAACTCCAAGTCGACGAGCGGCCGAAGCGAAGCTTTGCCGTTATCAACGGCGCGTCTTGTGACACGGCCGGAGTGATGGAAACCGAACCCAAGTCCGCATTCTGATTCCGGAGAACTCGCTGCATAATCCTCGCCGAACCGGTCTGGTTCTCCACAGTTATCTGGCCGCGTCCGCTCGCTCCTTCCCACACAGTGGCACGTGCGACTCGGGACGCGTATGATGCGGGGCGCGATGTAGCGAGGTGCTTCCTATGAAGCGAGCGAAGTTTGTTTGGCTCTTTAGTTTTTTCTTTCTTGCGGCCGGGCCGATTTTTGCGCAGCAGTCGCCGCCGGAAATTCGGTATACGTCTGTTCCGGATTTTCTGAAGTTGCCGCATGACATGTATTTGGGAGAAGTGGCGGGCGTGGCGGTCAATTCGAAAGGGCATGTTTTCGTTTATTCGCGGGGCAATAGCACAGGGCCTGGGTATGGGGCGAGTGCGGCGCAGCTACTGGAGTTTGGCGCGGACGGAAAATTCGTGCGGGAGATCGGTCACAATCTTTATGCGTGGTCCTTCGCGCACGCGGTGCGCGTGGATAAGCAGGACAACATCTGGGTCGCGGACAAAGGCTCGGACATGGTGATCAAGTTCAACCCCGAGGGCCGCGTAGTCATGGTGTTTGGCCGAAAGCAGGAAGCCTCTGACGAGGGTACCGGCCCGCTGAAGCACCCGAATCCCCCGCTGCCGGCCGTGGACGGGATGTTCCGGCAAGTGACGGACATGGCGTGGGACGCGGCTGGGAACACGTTCATCAGCGACGGTTACATTAATTCGCGCGTAGCAAAGGCGGACAAAGACGGGAACTGGGTGAAGTCCTGGGGAGAACCTGGCGATCAGCCGGGGCAATTGCGCACACCGCACAATATTGCCGTGGACGGGAACGGAAACGTTTACGTGGCGGACCGCGGGAATAGCCGAATCCAAGTATTTGATGGCGACGGAAAATTTCTGCGGCAGATAAAGATTGATGCGCCCGCGCCTCCAGACGCGCGTCCAGCCATCGGCAATAAGCCGACCGCGACTAGCGGCACAATGGCGCCCGGCGCGCCGTGGACGGTCTGCATTACTCCAGGACCGAAGCAGGTGCTGTACACGTCCGACGCGTTTCCCGGACGCATTTACAAGCTCAGCCTCGACGGAAAAGTGCTGGGAATGCTTGGAAAATCAGGCAAGCAGCTTGGGCAGTTTGGATGGATTCACGAAATTGCGTGCCCATCCGAGAGTGAATTGTATGTGGCCGAACTGCTAAATTGGCGTGTGCAGAAGTTGATTCTCGAGCCGAGTCATTAATTCTTCGAATTGACTTGGCGCGGAGCAGGCGGCTTGCCAGATTGGCGCAGGTGCAAGTCGAAGAAGTCGTCAACGCGATGCCACGCGTCGCGGAGTACATGCTCGCGCGTGAAGTAGTGAAACTCACCCGGATAGATCATGAAGTCGACTAAGTCGCCTTTGTGCTTTTTTAGAGCTTCGTCCATCAGCCAGACGGATTCTAGGAACGGAACATTGACGTCGGAGGTGCCGTGGAGCACCAACAGTGGCCGCTCGAGGCGGTCAATGTGCGAGAGCGGCGAAGCGTTGGCGTAGACTTGCGGATTTTGATCGGGAGTGCCGATGCGGCTTGCGGTCCAATCCCCGTGATAGGGATCGGAGTAGTACATCACGTAATCGACGACGCCGGCGACGTCCACGCCCGCGCGGAAAAGCTTGGGCTGATCGGTCATGGCGATCAGCGTGAAGAAGCCGCCGTAGCTTAGGCCCCAGACGCCAATGCGATCGGCATCGACGTACGGAAGAGTCTTCAGATAATTCGCGCCCATCCAGGCGTCCTTGGCATCTTTGCCGCCCACGTCCATGTAAACGCCAGTACGCCAGTCGCGCCCGTATCCGATGCTGCCGCGATAATCGGGAGCGAAAACGACGTAACCTTTCTGAAGAAAATACTGATGAATGCTGTAGTAGACGGCGTAGTTTCGCTGGACGTGCCAGCCATCGTAATTTTGATTCACACCGTCGCCGTGGATCCACAGGATGGCTGGATGTTTTTTCGATTTGTCGAAATTTTTCGGGACAAAAAGCCAGCCGGGAACCTGCTGGCCGTCGGGCCCGGGATAGTGCACGAATTGCGGCTCGACAAATTGGGAGCGGTCCATGCCCGCAGGCATGGAGTCTGTAAGGCGCACGGGTTGCGCGCCGGCGTTTGTGCCGATGGTAAAAAGATCGGCGCTGTTGCGCGTGTCGGTGTGCTGATAGACGAGGCGGCCGTCGCCTTCCGACCAGTGTGGCTCGATGTTTGTGCCTGGGGCTGCGGGAATGTAAGTAACTTCGGCGCTAGCGGGATCATCGCCGATCTTTGCGATTCCGAGGACGCGGTCGCCGGGATGGCCCTCAAGGTTGGCGTCGAATGCGATACGCGTACTGTCGTGCGACCACGCCGGGCGCCAGGCTTCGAATTTGCCCTTGGTGAGTTGCACGGCGTCGCCACCGGATGCGGGCATGACGTAGAGATGGTCCCAGCCGTCTTGGTCGCTGAGGAAGGCGATCCATTTGCCGTTCGGAGAGGGCCACGGCTGCGCGCCTGCTTCGCCCCAATCGGGGATGCTCCAGAATTTCTCTTCGTGAATCTCGTGGATAGTTTTTGTGGAGCCGGTGGCAGCGTCGGCGATGTAAATGAAGTAATTTTTGAAGTCTTTGGACTGGCCGTCGAAAACGAGATGAGTGGCGTCGACCCAGGCCAATCCGCCATATTCGCCCGGCTTGGCGACGGCGACGGGTGTGCCGCCCGCGAGTTTGAGCGCGTAGATTTGGCCGGGGACAAATTCCGAAACGCGATAGATGAGCTTCTCGCCGGAATAAGAAGGCGATTCGTCATGATGAATGATTTTCGAGCCGCCGATGTAGGCGATGGAAGCGCCGTCGGGGGACCATAAGATGTTGCGGATACTGACGTCGTCGTGCGCGGTGGTCGACTCGGTTCCGTCGGAGAGCCAGCGGATGATCAGATCGCTAGGGTGAGGCGCGTCTCCGGCCGGGGCGCGATTGCTGCGGACGAAAGCAACTCGCTTACCATCTGGCGATAGGACGTAGCCGCTGCCCGGATCCGGTTTGCTCCAGGCCGCCTTGGGAGCGCCGCCGGATGCAGCGACTTGCCAGAGATCGCCGTCGTGCGGAAAGTACACGAGATCACTAGCTTCGCTCCAGAATGCGCCCGCGACTTGTCCCTCGGAAAAAGTTGTCAGAGGTTTAGGCTGGCCGCTCCCGTCGGCATTGGCCACGTAGAGGTTGGCCACGCCTGCACGGTCCCACACGAACGCAACGAACTTGCCGTCTGGTGACCAGACGGGGTCCGATGGATGCCTGATGTCGATCAATTGCTCGATGGTGAGTTTTGGATTGCGGCTCGACGTCTGTGCCAGCGCACCACTCGCACCCGCCAGCAGAATGATTGCGACACCGACTGCGTGTATCCCATTGCGCATTGCGCCCCCTCGACAACAGACAAAGAAATCTCAGTTCCCGAAACCAGACCGGCGGATGGGGTGAAAGTATCACCCAACCCGCCGAGCAGAAAAGAACGATTTCACTTCAAAAATGGCCGCCCTGGTTAGAACGTAAAGCGCAGACCGAAGCGCGTCACGAACGGATTGATGGTGGCGTAGGGGTACAAATAGCTGGAACCAAAATTGGTCACCTTCCCGATGACCGTTTGCGCGTTGGTCACGTTGAAGAAATCGGCGGTCGGGGTCAAGTGCCACCGGTCGCTGAGCACAAACTCACGGGACAAACGCAAGTTCAGCATATTCACGCTGGGCAATCGCTGGACGCCAGCAGGCTGGAGGATGATAGATTCGTTGATGACGTCAGCCGGAGAGTTTCCGTCGGGCACGCCGAACGTCTGCGTCGGCTGGATCGGGAATCCGGTGTAATGCTGGAAGTTAACGCTCGTACCGATTTTGAACGGAAGCTCGTATGTGGCGTCGACCTTGAAGACGTACGTAGAGTCGAGGTTCAAGTAGTTGTTGTTGCGGTTGATGTCATTGTTCGGATCGGTGAAATTGTCGCTGGTGGCTTGGTCCGAGAAGCCGCGGCCGTAGATGCCTTTTTGCCGCTGAATAGTGAATCCGCCAAGAATCATCAATTTGTTGGACAGCCTCTTGACGGCCGTGAATTCGACCGCGTGATAGGCGTTGTCGTTTAGCAAAGGAATGTTGGTGACCACGAAGTTGAATGCCCCAAACTTGTTCGGATCGCTCGGCTGGAAGCTAAAGAGGGTTAGCGGCTGGTTCGTAATCGGGTTGACGATCGGGTTTCCATTAATAGTCGTGATCGGCACATAGTCCGATTTTTGAACCGCCGTGTTTTCGATGCCGATCAAGTTTTTCTTGGTGCGGTAGTAGTACGTCGCGCTGACGCGAAGGTTGCGCCAGATCTGCTTTTCGTAGCCCGCGCTGATTTGTTCCGAATAGGGCCGGCTCATGTTTGCATTGATGTGCGTGCTCGAGCCGCCGAAGGCGCCCACGGGAGTCGTGGCGGCTCCATTGGGGAGCCATTCACTCTGCTGGGGGATGCCGTCGTCGTTCGTGTCGGTCCAGTTAAAGAACTTGCCAGAAAGACCAACGGGATTTGCGGTTTCCGCGAGTCCCGTGCCCTGCATGATGTAGTACCGGCCGTAACTGAATCGCACGACGGAATCACCTTTTCCGGTGGGATCAAAGGCCACGCCGATGCGCGGAGAAACGGTGTTCCAATCCACAAGGTTGCCGGATGCAGCGAAGCTTGTGCCGGGAAACAATTGGGCAAAGGTTGCATTAGGATCGCTTTGCTGCGCGGGGTAGTAGGTGCGGAAGTTGTCGTATCGCAGCCCCAGATTGAGCGTGAGGCGGCGTTTCAGCGTCCAGGTATCCTGAAGGTAGAAGCTGGTGTCGCGGAAGTAGTTTTTCTGTGTCGTTGGGGTGTTGTAGGCCAGCACCTGGTTGCTAGGTTGACCAGTCGTCGGGTCAGTGTTCAGGATTTCGTTGATTCCTTGATTGACGTTATAGATATAGGAGTTGTAGCTCTTGCCCCACTCGAAGCCAAATTGAAGGTTGTGGGTTCCCGCGAAATTGGGCTTGTACCAGGAACCTCCCGCAGTCCACTTAAGTACCCACGCAGGATTAGCAAACTGGTAGGGCGCCGCGCCGGTCTCCGTAGAGGCTGGGATGTTCTGAATATTGATGTCAGACGAGGTCACGCCGGGCTGGTAGCTGAGAGGGAAGACGATTTTGTTCCAGCCGACGCGGAAATCGAGCAGGAAATTGTTGGTGACCTGGCTGGTCCAGAGTCCTTGCAGGATATAGGCTGGCTCGATCTGCAGCCAGCTCGCTTCCTGAGTCACAAAAGAATAGGCGGTGTCTCGGCGGAAGAAGCGGTTTTGTTCGTTGTAAAGCCAGATGAAGCTGAACTTGTTCTTGGAATTGACCTGGTAATCGCTGCGGAGGTCGGTGTTGGTCTGGTGATTGACGTCCACAACCGGGACGCCGGCTTGATTGGTCACGGAAAGTATTTGTTGTCGCAAGTCGTAGCGGCGGTAGGAGCCGAAAAGCCACCACTTGTCCTTCATGAGGGGACCGCCGAGACTGGCGGACGTGTCGCGGGTCATATCGAACGGCGACCCCGATTTTGCGGGCGACCCGCCGTAGTTGGGAAAGTACACGCCAGCTTGTGTTGCCGCCGTCAAATAATAGATGGCGGCGAGGCCGTGAAGCTGGTTCGACCCTGATTTGGTCACCATGTTCATATAGACTCCGCCGATGGGCACGGAAGCGGGCGCATTGTCGGCGACGACTTGAAATTCGTCGAAGGAGTCATGATTGGTATAGAACTGGGTGTAACCACCATTGGCACCGGGCCAATTCAAATCGAGACCGTTGTAGCTATAAATCTGTTCTGCCTGGGTGCTTCCATGCACCTGCATGGCAGACTGCTGGTAGCTATTGTTGCCCGCCACATCGAATGTGCTGGATGTGACGCCCGGCATCTGTGCAACGGTGGACCAAGGATCGCGTCCGCTCGGTATCTCTTGCAACAGCGCCTGGTCGAATGTCGTGGATGTCTGGACGCTTTGCAGGTCGACCACCGGTTCTCCTTCCACCTGCACCGTCTGAGTGACCTCTCCTACTTGTAGTTTGGAGTTAACGGTTGCGGTGAACCCGGCCGTAATGACGATGCCGGTTGCGTTGACGGTCCGGAACCCGCTCGCTGTGACCGTGACGTCATAGGTGCCGGGCGCAAGCAAGTCAAATAGATATCCGCCGTCTGCCCCTGAGTTCGTGGTACGCGGGGTCATCAGGGCGGTGCTCTTGACCGTGACGGTGGCGTCAGGCACTGCTGCACCGGAAGCGTCGGTTACGACTCCGGTGATTTTTCCCGTGATTGCAACTTGTGCGGAAATGATCGCTGGCAAAGAGCCTACCAAAAGCAAAAGAAATAAAATGCGGATCCTCATCACCCCTCCTAGTACTTATAGACGAAGTACATCGTGCGTGGACCTGTAGTTCCGAAAACCCCGCCCTAACCCCGAAATGGAACTTGCGTGATAGAACGCGAAGCTACATCGGGGAATTAGAGGGATTGTATACAGTATCCTCGATAAGTCAAACGAGGAATTCAGCTACACCCCTTCGGAAGATCCACGCCCCGATATGACTGATAGACGGCCTCCACCGCGATTTGTTCACTCCGGCCGGTATAAATTATCCTAATTTCCAAAAATGAAGCAGAGACCTACCCCGCACAAACTCGGGAAAGTGCAGCGGCCAGTTCTGGAACTAGATACTCGAGTGCCTTTGAAGATTGGTTAGCGTCAGTTGGCTGGCAGGCGATTCACGATGAAATCGGAGATTCGGCTGGCTGCGGGCGGGTCGAGATTCGAAAGCACCACGATGACGTAGCCGCTTTGCGGAAAGATTTGGAGGTCGCCGTTCATGCCTGGGGCGCCGCCGCCGTGCCCGAAATGGCGCATGGGAGTACCTGAATCGGCGTCCATGAAGCCGAAGGCATACTTCGCCCCTCGCGGCGTATCGACCTTTCCGGTCGTGAGCAGATCGGAGTTTTGCGCGTTCAACAATTTGTGATTGGTCAGGGCGTTCGCGAAGCGCAGGAAGTCCTCGACGGTGCAATAGCCACCGCCCGCCGAGGTTCCGCGATACGGGAGCGTGTCTGTGTTGGGTCGCAGGCCGTCGCCTCCGAACATCGTATAGCCAACGGAGCGGCCCGGAACATTCTGGTCCTCAGGAAAAGAGCCGGAGGAGGTCATGCCGGCGGGCGCATAGACGTTTTCGCTGACGTAATCGTAATAACTTTTTCCGCTGACACGCTCGATGATCACGCCAAGCAGCAAAAATCCATAATTGCTGTACTCCCAGCGACTGCCCGGCGCAAACTCCGGCCCGCGCTGGCCATAAAGTTTCACGTAATCCTGGAGCGTCTTTAATTCCAGACGATGCGCATCGAATTGCGGACCGAAAAAGTCTCCCGTGCCTCCAGTGTGAGTCAGCAACTGTTGGATCGTGACTTTCGTGGCGACATCCTTGTTCGGATAGTCGGCGATGTACTTGCCGAGGGGATCGCTCAGATTGATCTTACCGGCTTGCACGAGTTGAAGGATCGACACGGCGGTGAACATCTTGTTCATCGACCCGATGCGGAATTTTGTGCTGAGACTATTCGGGTTTTTCTTTTCGCGGTCGGCCATGCCGTAAGCGCCGGTGAAAATAGGCTTTCCGTCTTTCGCCAAAACTGCGGCTCCAGCGAACTTGTCTGCGGCGGAGTCTTTCTCCAGCTTTGCGCGAAGCGCGGCGACCAATTCGCTCTGGCTCAGACGAGGAATCGCGAATTCCGCGGGGCGCTCGACGGCCCGTAAATCGAGATGAGCAACTTTGTGGGGCGGCGCGGCTTCGACCCCGATTTTGAGTTGCGCAAATTGGTCGGAGTCATGTTCCTGAACAATCACGGTGAGCTCCGTGGCAGTGGATTCCCCAATCTTTCTGAGATCGAATCCTCCAGTCTGTTGTCGAAAGGCGAGAGCGCCTTCGACCTTGTGCTCATCGGGGTTCGAGAAGTTGCTCCGGAATTTTTCAAGTTCAGCCCGGTTGCCACTGTTGAACGCGGCCAACCAGGCGGAAAGTAGTTCGGCCGGCGGCGTCTTGGGAAGTTCGATAGCGGAGGATTGCACTTGCCCTGCCGCCGTCGCGCGGAATGAGGCGAAGCCGATCCCGGCGAGCGCCAATGCGACGAGCGAGACGTTACTGAGAGCGCGCGAACGATTAATCATGATTTTCGATTGTCTCCCAAGTTCCAATCAGTGGTCCCAAGTCTACATACATAGACGCGGGGGGCCAGCCTGTGTTTTAAATGCAAGTGTGGCCGGTTGTTGTTGAACACAGGTAGCGACTTTCAGCACCGAGATTGAGCAATGGCCTGTGCCCTGCCAATAAATGGGGAAGCTCCGCCCGTGCGAGCAAGATTCGAGCTTAAGAAACGGATGATAAATCTGCTAGCGCGGTGCACAGGCCGGATTGCAGGAGGGAGTCTTGGACAGAGTTAGACCATGGTCAGACTATGGTTTGACTATGGTCAGTTATTAGGTTAAACTTTGCCAATGGAGTTTGAACCATGGAAGAAATAGCCATTTCGAAATTTAAGGCTACGTGCCTGGCTGTCTTGGAACGCGTGCGCAAGACGGGCCAGCCGATCCGCGTAACACGCTTTGGCCAACCCATCGCCGAGATCTATTCGCCTGAAAGCACCAAACGCATCCCACGGCTCGGGGGCGGGATCGGGACCATGGAGATTTTGGGCGATATTGTGGGGCCTATCGGTGACATCTCGGATTGGGAGGCGGCACAAGATCCAGAGCCGGAGTCTGGGTTCGCGCCGGAGAAAAAATCCAAGTGAGGCTTTTGCTCGACACACACATTTGGATTTGGAATTACACCGCGCCGGAAAAACTGACTTCCGAAGTAGCGCGGGAGTTGGCGAATGCTGATAACGAGCGGTTCCTGTCCCCGATCAGTATTTGGGAAGTAGGGATTCTCCTCGAGAAAAGAAGGGTCCACCTCCGACAGGACTTCGGAGAATGGTTCAAGAAGTCCGTGGAGGACCTGGCGCTTATCGAAGCGCCGTTGCGATGGGGAGTCGCGCATGAACTGCGTTTCACGCTGTTGGGCCACCGCGATCCAGCGGATCGGTTTCTCGTCTCTACCGCGAAGGTCTACGATATGACGCTTGTAACTGCGGATGAGCGGCTGATGAGTGTGCCGGGGCTCAGTGTTTTGCCGAATCGCTAGTCCAGACTGGCCCACAAAATAATTCGTCCCGGATTACTTCAATCTACTGCAGACGTTTCTTGAAGCACGCGGTCATGTGCCCCCAGGCGTCGGCGGCCGCCTGCGGGCGGTACCCATCTTTGTTGTTGGGATTCTCGAAAGCATGACCTGCGCCATCATAAATTTTCACGTCGCGCAGAGCAACGCCGCCAGGGCCGCAAACATTTTGCGCCTCGTAAAATCCTCCGGGAAAGTGGGAGTTACTTTGCTGCGGCCTGCAGCTCCGCCAGCGCGGCGAGGACTTCCTCGCTGTGCCGCTGGGGCTTTACATCGAGATAGACCTTACGCACAACACCGCTTGGATCGATTAGAAACGTGTGCCGCGCAGACAGCTTGGCAACGCCAAAATTCATAACTGAGTCATACAGCGCGGAAACTTCCGTCTTGGTGTCCGCGAGCAGCTTGAAGCTCAGGCCTTCCTTAGTGCAAAACTTTTGGTGGGAGTCTTCGTCCTGCACGCTGACGCCAACGATTACGGCATTCTTTTGTTCGTATTGCGCCAGGTCGCGCTGGAAGTTGTGGGCTTCGACTGTGCATCCGCTAGTAAAATCTTTCGGGTAGAAATAGAGCACTACCCACTTGCCTTTGAAATCATGAAGGCTAACCGGTTTGGCCTCTTGGGAATTGAGCGTGAAGTCAGGCGCAGAGGTACCAACGGCAGGCGCCTTGCCATCTGCGCGCATTCCGTGGATCCCCAGGCCTAACGCCGCCAGCAACAGCGCTCCAACCACAGTCATCGTCGTTTTCATGTTATGCCCCCTCAGCCTTATACCTTCTCTGGTTTTGATTTATTCCAGGAATGATGCCTGAATCGCGAATTATGCAGTTCCTGTAGGCCGGACGGGCTCTATGATACCGCCCCAGGAGAGCTCTGGCTAGTTCGAATGGGTGAACCGGCCAAAGCCCAGCCGTACTTGGAGCGTGTTGATTCCAGGATTCAGATTGGCGAGACCGGCGTTTGAAATATGCATGAAGCGGATCTCTGCGCTCCAGTTGTACTTGCTTCGCAGGAAGTGCAAGCCGACCGCGCCGCTCGACGTGAAGTTTACATGGGAGGTGCCGGGAGGCACGTAATCATTCGTGAAAAGCGTGCCGCCGCCGAGTTCGAAATAGGGAACGACGTTTCGCGGCTTGGTGAAATTCCATTTCAACGCGAAGGGATTCAGACCGAATCCGTAGACAGTTCCAGTGCGCTGAACCACCAGGAAGACCGGCACGACATCCACCGCATATTCGAATTGTCCGTGCAGAAAGCCCGGCCCATGCGGCGCAGTCAGAATCCAGCCGTAACGCGCGCCGATGTTCCAAACACCGCTGCTCGCCGTGCTCCCGTTCAGTCCGTGCCCGCCGCCAGTCCATACTTGCAGTTCATGTCCGCCTTGCTCCGGGCCAGCCTGTGCCCGCGAGGATGGGGCACTCAGCAGCGCCAAGAGCAAAACGATTGGGAGTAGTCGTGTCCGCTGTCGTGTCACCGCAGGGTCTCCCTCCGGTCTTGGATTCGATACGTTAAGACTTGGGTGCAGGGAAGATACAGAAAAACTGCAGAAAACGCGACAAGCTTTTGACCCCAGCTCTTGCACTATTTAAGAGCAGGTAGGTTCGCACGGTTCCAACCGGGACTGTGCATCTCGCTTACGTCCGCGATCTGAAATAGAAGAGCTCTACGAACGCGTGCGAAAAAGAATCCTCAGCGGTCAATTGAGACTTGTTCGCATCAAGCTCGCGCGTTCGCCGCGCACGTCGTCGCCGCGAAGTTCACGCAATGCACAGGTCACGAATTCCCCCGCGACTTTTTTGCGCCAGCTCATATCGAAGTCCGTGTTGTCGAGCGGCTTGGCAATGCGCGCCGCCAGCACCGCGGCTTCTGCAATCGAGTCCGTACTTAGGGCTCGGCCCACTAGAGATTTTGCCGCCTCCGCTGCGACCAGCGGACGAGACGCGGCAGAACCAATAACGATACGGGCATCTTCAACCACACCGTTCTCCGAAATACGCGCGGCGGCGGCCACCGACAGCACCGGAAAATCGAAAGAACCGCGCCGCCTCAACTTCCAGTAAGTGCTCCTCCACCCGTGCAGGGAATCCAGCAGCACTGCCGACAGAATTTCATTAGGCTTGCGCTTGATGTAGTCGAGGCCATCATTGTTATAAAGATCGGCAAGTAAAACTTCGCGTTCCTCTAAACGCGAAGCAAGGCGGACTCTGGCGCCAAGAGCGATCAATGCCGGGGCCGTGTCTGTCGAAGAAACTGCCACGCACTTTGGACTTCCTGGCGCGACCCAACATGTATCTCCATCTTTCTTAAGGCAAAAATTGATGGCCTTCCGCCACTCGTAATTCTGATCGTAGTAGTTGCAACGCGTATCCAGGCAGAGGTTGCCGCCGAGCGTCGCCATGTTTCGAATCGGCGGCGTCGCCACCAGGGAAGCCGCTTGCGCAAGCGCCGTCAAACCGTTTCGAAAACGCTTGTCAGCCGCGATGTCCGAGAGCGTGACACAAGCGCCGAGCCGCGATCCCGAGTGGTCCATTCGAATGTGCTGCAACTCTTCGATGTAGCGCAGGCTCATCAGTGTTCGAGGAACCTGTTGTCTTCGCTTCATGTTTGGAAGCAAATCCGTGCCCCCGGCAAGCGGCATGGCCTTTGCTCCCTCGCCGTCCAAAATACGCGCCGCTTCTTCCAAAGTACGCGGAGCCCGAAACTCGAAAAGAGGCAGCCGCATCATGAGCTGAGCACCTTTTCTTTTTCATCGCGGCGCTTTGCCGGTCGCGGAACATCATTCACCGCGTGGCCATCTCCTCCCTCCCACGGTGGAGGAACACGCAGCGCTTCCGGCCAATTGACGTGCGGAAAATGGCTCGGTCCAAAACGCGGCTCGCGCCCCGCTTTCTTTTCCGCGAGAGCTTTCATGATTTTTTCCGGAGTGATCGGCACCTCATCAATCCTCACGCCAACCGCGTCGTAAACCGCGTTCGCGACCGCGGGCATAATCGGCAGGAGCGGACCCTGGCCGACTTCTTTCGCTCCAAACGGCCCCCGCGGGTCCGGCTCTTCAATCAGCTCCGTAACAACCTCCGGCATGTCTAGCGACGTTGGACTCTTGTACTCCAGCATCGAAGGAAATTTGTGCACCAGCGCATGCGAAAGTTTTTTCGGCAGCCGCCGGAACACCTGCTCCTCCATGAGCGCTTCGCCCAGCCCCATGTACACGCTTCCTTCCACCTGACCCCGCACCAGCGTCGGATTCAGCGCCCGGCCGATGTCGTGCGCGATCCAAATCTTCGGCACGGTGATCCAACCGGTTGCCGGATTGACGATCACTTCCACAACAGCAGCCGTGTACGAATACGTTGGCGACGGTCCCACGCCTCCGCCTTTGTAAAGCGCCGGCGATTTCGGAGGTGTATACGAGCCCATCGTTCCAATCGTGCCGAAGCGCGCTTCCGCCAGGCACACCGCCTCGGCAAACGTGACGCTCTTCTCCGGCGCCGCGGAATCAAAAACGCGTTTGTCCGCGAAGCTCAGACGTTCTTTCGGAACTTCCAGTTTCTCCGCCACCGCTTCGGCGATGATCGATTTACCGCGCTCCGCCGCTTCCAACGCTGCGTTTCCCGCCATGATCGTCACTCGACTCGAATAGGAACCCAAATCCACCGGCCCCAAATCCGTATCGCCCGTGTACAAGCGAATATCAAACGTCTCGAGTCCCAAAACTTCCGCAACAATTCCCGCGAGCACATCATCCGATCCCTGCCCAATTTCGGTCGCGCCGCAAAAAACGGCCACGCCGCCGCCGCGGTCAAATTTAATGTGCACGCCCGAATGCGGCATTTTGTTCCAATAGATGGGCAGTCCCGCCCCCGTGAGATACGCGGAGCAAGCCAACCCAACGCCGCGGCCCTCCGGCAGCTTCTGAAATTTGTCCTTCCAATCCGAACACTTCACGACGCGCCGAATGCATTCCGAAAGATTCACAACGCTCAACCTGAAGAAATTCGCCGTCACCGCATTCGAAGACTCCGCGATGCGCAGCCGCAAGTCCGCCGGATCGATGCGCAGCTTCTCCGCGATCTTGTCGAGCTGCACTTCTTGCCCAAACCGAGGCTGCACCGTGCCGTGGCCGCGTTTCGGACCGCACGGGGGCTTGTTCGTGAACGTGCGGCAGCCCTGAAAGTGATACCGAGGAATGTGATAGGTCGTTGTCTGTAGCGCGCCTGTGTAAAAGGTGCTCGCGACGCCGTACGAGCCGTACGCGCCTCCGTCGATCAGCGTTTGCAGATGCATTCCGGTAATCGTGCCGTCTTTCTTCACGCCGGTTTTGAATTTCATGAGCACCGGATGCCTGCCCCGGTGGCAGTAAAAGACCTCTTCGCGCGTCAAACAAATTTTCACGGGCCGGTCCAGCATCAGCGCCGCCTTGGCGACAACGATTTCGTGCTGGAACGGATCGCTCTTCCCGCCAAATCCACCGCCGTTGGGCGTGGCGATCACTCGAATGTGCCCCGGAGGCATCTGCAACACTTTCGCCAGCGCGCGATGCAAATAATGCGGCGTCTGCGTGCTGCTCCAGATAGTCAGTTTTCCTTCGGGATCCTTGATGGCGACGGCGGCGTGCTGTTCGATCGGCAGGTGTGTGTTTCCCTGGTAGAAAAACGTGTCCTCGAACACTTCATCCGCTTCCGCGAAGCCTTGCTGCACATTTCCGAATTCCAGCGATACGCGCTTATGAACGTTTCCTTCTTCGCCGTAGTCGTGTATTCGCGGCTCCGGTGTAGCCAGCGCTTCTTCCGGGTCGGAGATCGTCGTCAGAAGTTCGTATTCGACATCAATCAGGTCCATTGCCTCGAACGCGGTCAGCTCCTCGCGTGCAATCACCGCCGCGACCGGATCGCCCACATGCCGTACATGATCCACGCATAACGCCTGCTCGTCTTGGCTGACCGGCAAAATTCCGTATTCGATCGGCACATCTTTTCCAGTGAGCACCAAATACACACCTGGATGCGCCGCCGCCCGCGACGTATCGATATTCCGGATCCGCGCATGAGGGTGTGGCGAACGCAATAACTTGCAAAACGCCATTCGCGGCAAAAATATATCGTCCGCAAAGCGCGTTTTCCCCGTCACTTTTGCGCGGGCGTCCACTCTCCGCCGCGGCACGCCGATCACGCGCATCCGTTTTTCATCCTGCATTCGCGTTCCTCGCCTCGCGCTTTACGACCCGGAATTCGCTCGCCCCGCGATGCGTACCATCGCCTCTTCCACCGCCTCGAAAATCTGCTGATAGCCGGTGCATCGGCACAAATTCCCCGAAAGCGCTTCGCGAATTTCGTCGCGCGAAGGCCTCGGATTTTGATCGAGCAGCGCCTTCGCCGTGACTAAAATCGCAGGCGTGCAATAGCCGCACTGTGCTGCTCCCAAATCCGCAAACGCTTCCTGCAACGGATGAAGCTTTCCGTCCGTGCCGAACCCTTCCACGGTCAAAATATTCTTCTTGTCGCACTCGAGCGCCAGCAGCAAGCAGGAAAGCACCGGCTTGCCCTCCAGTAAAACAGCGCAAGCCCCGCATTCGCCCAATTCGCAGCCATGTTTCGTGCCCGTGTGTCCCAAATCCTCGCGAAGCACTTCGAGCAATGTCTTGTACGGCGCGAAACTAACGTCCGTTTCCTCGCCGTTCAGCGTTAGCCGGATGTGCGCTGTTTTTTGTGACTCTGTCGGCAGCGTAATCACGTCAACTCACCTCTCCCCAAAACTCATCTCGCCGCTCACCGCGGAAACAATTTTGCCGCGTTGTCATACAAAATCTTCCGCTTGGCCTCCGCGCCAATCGGAAGCGCATGGAACTTCTCGAGGTTTCCTTTAATCTCCGGCACGCCCGGCCCCGGCCAGTCAGTACCCCACAAGACTTTGTCCGCGATATCTTCAATCCGCGGAAAATACTCCATCAATTTCTGCGGAGGTATCCCGGAAATATCCATGTACATATTCTTGTGCCGGCGCACCAGAAAAAACGCCTCGTTCATCCACAGCGGCCTTCCGCCGTGCGCCAGTATCACCACCAGGTTCGGATAGTCGATGCTCACGTCGTCG
>JBGPLB010000101.1:0-17956 GCA_041486245.1 Candidatus Acidiferrum sp. | reverse complement strand
GGCGGAAATTTTTGGCCTCGCTGACCAGCTCGGCACGCTCGAAACCGGCAAAGTGGCTGACATCATCGTGACAAACGGGGACCCTCTCGAACTGACAACCGACGTGAAGTTCCTCTTCATCAAGGGGGAGCGCACTTCGCTGGAGAACCGGCACCTGAGACTCTACGAGAAATATTTAGGTCGGCCCAAGGCTGCGAATTAGTTCGGCAGCCGACCCGGAGGCGCAGCCACACCGAAACTATCGCGCCCGGCATGCGTCAGAGCAGGTAGAGTATCGGTGCCTCGGGGGGATCCATGTTCAAACTGCTTCAGGACGTTCGTTATGCCGTTCGCCTGCTGGCGAAGAGTCCCGGATTTACCGCGATTGCCATTCTTACGCTGGCGCTTGGCATTGGCGCGAACACCGCCATCTTCAGCGTCGTAAACGGTGTGCTCCTCCGCCCGCTTCCTTTCGGCGACCCATCTCGGTTGGTGCTGATCGCGGAAAAGAGCTCTTTCCCCGTCATCAGCACCTCGTATGAGAACTATCTGGATTGGCGAGACCAAAGCCACTCCTTCGAATCCATGGAAGCGACCCGCGGTGGCGCTATCACACTGACCGGCGCGGGCGATCCCGAGCGCCTCAATGTTCGCATGGTCACGGCTGGCCTTTTTTCGATGTTGGGTATTAACGCGCGCGTTGGCCGCACTTTCCTTCCCGAAGAGGATCGCGCTGGCGGAACTCCCGTTGCCTTGCTGAGCTACGGCCTTTGGCAGCGGCGCTTCGGAGGCTCGCAAGAAATCATCGGCAAGGCAATTAACCTTGACGCGCAGCCCTACACGGTCGTCGGCGTTCTGCCAAGCGGCTTCCAGATTCTCCAGCCGGCCGATATTTTCTTGCCATTCATGCCTTGGGCGAAAACTCTTCCCGTTGATCGCAATTGGCATCCCGGCATCATCCCGCTTGCGCGGCTGAAGTCCGGAGTCTCAAGGGAGCAAGCCCGCGTCGAGATGGTTGGCATCACCAAGCGCCTCGAGCAGCAGTACCCGGATTACAACACCGGGACTAGCGCCGATGTTGTCGGTTTGCAGGATCAGATCGTGCAAAACTCGCGTCCTGCCCTTCTGCTTCTTCTTGGCGCAGTGAGTTTCGTTCTCCTCATCTCCTGCGTCAATGTCGCTAACTTATTGCTCGCGAGAGCAGCCTCTCGCGGGAGGGAAGTGGCCATTCGCACGGCGCTGGGCGCGGGCCGTGTCCGCGTCATCCGCCAACTTTTGACCGAAAGCGTCCTTCTTTCCCTCGCCGGCGGCCTGCTTGGAGTGCTCATGGCGTCGGCCGCCCTCGGTCCCCTGCTCAAGCTTGCGGCGGGCAGCGTCCCGCAGGGTGCGCCCATCGGCCTCGATCCCTGGGTCCTCGCTTTTACTGCCGGCGTTTCTCTGCTCACCGGTTTGCTCTTTGGAATTGTGCCGGCCATGCGCACGGCGAAGCTGGATTTGCGCGAAGCTCTCAATGAAGGTTCGCGAGGCTCGACCGCCGGGCCCGGCCAGCATCGTCTTCGCGGCGTTCTGGTTGCCATGGAAATCGCGCTTGCCATGCTGCTTCTTGTGGGCTCAGGGCTGCTCTTGCGCAGCTTTTCCCGGCTGCAAGAAGTTCCGCCAGGTTTCCAACCGGACCATCTCTTGGTAGCCGATATCCCGCTCTCACAAACGGCCTATGCTAAGCCCGAAAATCGCTACCAATTCTTCGACCGCTTGGTCGAGCGTGCCCGGACGCTCCCCGGCGTTCGATCAGCCGCTGCGGCTTCGTTTCTTCCCGTAAGCGGTGGCGGCTCCGTCATCCACTTCAACATCGCGGGTCGCCCGCCGAAATCGCCGCATGAGTTTGTCGCCGCCGGCTACCGCACCATAACGCCAAATTACCTCGAAACACTGGGCGTGCCGCTCCTGCAAGGCAGGCTTTTCACCCACGCGGACAATGAAAAGTCGCCCGCGGTTGTAGCGATCAACGCCACGATGGCCCACACTTTTTTCCCCAACGAGAATCCCCTCGGCAAACGTCTGCAACTCGGAGCGCTTCCCGATCAACAGGTACCGACCATGGAAATCGTCGGCGTCGTCGGCGACGTTCGTCCCGGTCTGGGCATCGACCCGCAGGCGGAAATGTACTTGCCCTATCGCCAGGCGGATTTGGTCCTGCCGGTCTTCCAGCTTTCCGTCGTTATGCGCACGGCGGGTGATCCTACCCTCCAGACCTCGGCCCTGCGCAGCGCGCTCGCGGAAATCGATCCGAATCAACCGCTCGTCCGCGTCCGCACCATGGAAGAGAACATGGCCACTACGGTGGCCCAACCGCGTTTTCGCGCCTGGCTCATCGGCATCTTTGCCGCCCTCGCGCTAGTGCTCGCCGCGGTCGGCGTCTACGGCGTCATGTCGTACACCGTCACCCAGCGCACCAGCGAAATCGGCGTTCGCGTCACCATGGGCGCGCAGCCCCAGGACGTATTCCGCATCATCGTTGGCGAGGGTCTGCGGCTCGCGCTGGTTGGCGTGGGCGTCGGTCTTGTCACGGCCCTTGCTCTCACTCGCCTGCTCCGTAGCTTTCTCTTCGGCATTAGCGCGTATGACCCACTGACATTTGTCGGTGTCTCGCTTCTCCTGACGCTCGTCGCGGTTGCCGCCTCTTTCTTCCCGGCACGCCGCGCAACCCTCGTCGATCCCCTGGTTGCCCTACGATACGAATAGCAACCGTTTTAGTACTTCTCCATCCCGGACGTAACAACCAACGAAAACTGCAAATGGGCGTTAATCTCCGCTGACCTGCGGCGTCTGTGGAAGTAGGGTCTCCTTTTCGCGAAACTTTTGACCCGCACTCGCGTTTAGAAGGGTAAGCCCCATGCGCCGCGCCACCTATCTCCTGCCTCTGGCCTTTAGCATTGCTTTTGCCCCCAGCAACTTGCCAGCGCAGGACCCCGCCAAGATCGCCGATCAATATGTGAAGGCAGCCGGTGGAAGCAAACTCCTGTCCAAAATTCAAACCATGACCCTGGAAGGCACGTTCACGAACACAGCCGACGGAAAGTCGGGCACCTACACGTTCGATACGAAATTGCCGAACCGCTACTACTTGGAATTGGTGGTTGGCGACAAAAACGTGATTGAGGCGTACAACGGCAAGTCCGCCTGGCACCAGACGGCAGCGGGAGAGCTCGGCACGCTTCTGGGACAGGAAGGACTTCAACTCGAAGCCGCTTCGAGCTATTACAACTCTCGCTTCCTGAATCTCAAGAAGAACAAATTGGCGCTGGCGTTTGTAGGTCACGCGCAAGTGCGCGGAAAAGATGCTCTGCAAGTCGAAGTCACGGCGCCAACCGGCGTGAAACGCGAAGCATTCTTTGACCCGCAAACCCATCTAATCGTCAAGGATGCAGGCGTGCTCGGGGGTGTAAGCGAGGAGATTTTCTACGATGACTACCGAGCCGTTGACGGCGTAAAGGTGCCCTACAAGATCGAGCTGCATCGCGGAAGCGACGTCTACGCCATCGATGTCACTCTTGCGGAAATCAACAAGACCGTCGGCGAGCGCGTTTTTGACTTTCCCATACAATCGCAGGTCAAGTTGCCGGACCTCAAAGCGCTCTTCAAGGAAATCGACGACAACCAAAAGGCCATCGACAAACTCAAGGAGAACTACGCGGGCACGCGCCTCGAGGAAGAAACCGAGTTCGAGAAAGACGGCAAAGTCAAAAAAACCGATGTGAAGGAATACACGTTTTTCTACCTGAATGGCGAAGAAGTCTCCACGCTGGTAAAAAAAGACGGCAAACCACTAGGCGACGAGGAACAAAAGAAGGAAAACGAGAAAACCCAGAAAGAAATCGAAAACATCCAGAAGCGCGAAGCCAAGAAAGAAGCTAAAGACGTAAAGGCCAAGGAGGAAGGAAAGAAAGATAAGGATGACGATCCCGGCATCGAAACATTCTTGCGCGCATGCCAGTTCGTGAATCCCCGCCGCGAGCGCTTCCATGGCCAGGACGTGCTGGTCTTCGATTTCGAGCCCAATCCGGAATACAAGGCGCGCAATCTGGTGGAAAAGATCGTCCAGAAACTCGCCGGCGTGATCTGGATCGACGAAAAAGCCCACGACGTTGCGCGTCTCGAAGCCTATTTCGTGGGCGACTTCAGATTTGCCGGCGGCCTCCTCGCCAATCTGCAGAAAGGCACAAGTTTCATTTTTGAGCAGGCCTACCTTAATAACGAAGTGTGGCTCCCCACCTACGAAGAAGCCCACGTCGGCGTCCGCGTGTTGCTCCTAAAAGGGTTCAAGGTCAACGCCGTAACGCGCTACTCCGATTACAAACGCTTCAACGTTCAGACTCTCTCCACCATCAACCAACCAAAAAGTGCCAACGACCCAAACTCCGAAAAACCCTACCGCTAGAACTCCTTTCTTTCTTGACAGATTTATAGTATTTGTTACCATATTCTCCAGGTAAATCTAGGATTCGCCAGAGCGGCAGCTACCCTGCCGCTCCGCTTTTTTTGGGCCCGAACACGTTTTCAGCCCTCGCCTCGCCGGAGCTTCCCGTCATCGTGCCCCGCGCGGACTCCGGCCTGAGAATCCCCGCCTTCTATGTCCGCAGTTCAAACTGCGGAGCGCGGACCGCCAAGCGACGGGCCGGATTTGCCCAGACTTTCATTCAATCTTAAGTTCTTTATAATCAATATTTGCAGGGCGCCCACAAGTGTTGATTCTAAAGAACTTGGAGGCTGGCTAAGTCTTTTAGATGCAACATTTACAAAAAACGAGGGGGGTGAAGCGCGAGAGAAAAGATAAGGTAGACACACCGCGCCGCTTCTTCCGCTCGCCGCCGTACGCCGAAACCACCCTTCCTGATGTTAGGATGGCTACCGCATTCAGGGGACAACTCATGCGGCGCAGCATAATCTCGACTCTTTGTCTAGCTATGAGCCTCACGTGCTTCACCTCGACGCGCGCCTCGGCGCAAACGCCCCAATCCGCCGTCCCGCTTCGCGTCGGCATCGCTGGGCTAGTCCACGGACACGTGCGCGGATTCCTCCAGCAGAATCTTCATCGGGCGGATCTCCAAATCGTGGGTGTGTCTGAAGCCGATGGCCAACTCGCCGCGTACTATGAGTCGAAATTTACCCTCCCGCACAACATCTTTTTTTCGAGCGTTGATGAAATGCTCGAAAAAGCCAAACCGCAAGCAGTGCTCATCTACACAAATACGTTTGATCATCGCAGCGTGGTGGAGGCCTGCGCCCGTCATGGCGTTCCCGTGATGATGGAGAAGCCTCTGGCCGTCAGCTTCGAGGACGCCCGTGCGATGCAAGCTGCCGCCCTTCGAGGCAAGATCCAAGTCTTGGTGAATTACGAAACGACTTGGTACCGCAGCAATCGCACCGCCTACGACCTCGTGCACGATAACGTTATCGGCGATGTGCGAAAGGTCGTCGTTCACGACGGCCATTCCGGTCCGAAAGAGATCGGTGTGGAACCGTGGTTCCTCGCTTGGCTCACCGATCCGAAGCTAAATGGCGGCGGCGCGCTCTTCGATTTTGGATGCTACGGCGCGGACCTGACAACCTGGCTCATGGACAACCGCGCGCCGGACACGGTTACCGCGGTCACCCAGCGAATCAAGCCCGACATTTATTCTCGCGTGGATGACGAGGCTACGATTGTCCTCACCTATCCCAAAGCCCAGGCCATTTTGCAGGCTTCCTGGAACTGGCCGTTCTCTCGAAAGGATATGGAAGTTTATGGCCAGACCGGCTATGCCATCACCGTGGAACGCGACGCGCTTCGCGTGCGGCGTGCCAAGCAGCAAGAAAAACTAGAGGACACTAAACCGTTGGATCCCCGCGAGAGCGATTCGGTGAACTACCTGAGAGCGGTCGTTCTGGACGGCATGCACGCGCAAGGGTTGTCTTCGCTGGAAACCAACATGATTGTTACGCAGATTTTGGATGCCGCGAGGCAATCTGCCGCGACGGGCAAGACGATTCACTTGGCGGATTCACGTTAAGCAATTCTGGTAGAGTGCCGCGCCGGTCTGGAACGCAAACCAGGCGTTCCGCTGGGCTCGCGGAGTCGCGAGTCACGAGTCACCAATCACCTCGGAACTCCACTCTCTCAATCTCAAAATTCGCCCTTATTTTACGTGGACCGCGCTGTCGAGGACCTCTCGTACTTTTTGGACCAGCGCCCCCGGCGTGAACGGCTTCTGCAGAAAAGACAGACCTTCCTCCAGCACCCCGCCTTCCGCCAGCACATTGTCTGTATACCCAGACATGAACAAGATTCGTGTTCGGGGGCGCCGCGCGGCAATCCGCCTCGCGAATTCGCGCCCACTCGTTCCAGGCATGATGATGTCTGTCAAGACCAGGTGAATGTCCCCAGAGTGTTTTTCGGAAAGCTGCTCCGCTTCCTTCGTGCTTTTTGCGGCCACGACCGAATACCCCTTCGCTGACAGAATCCTGTTCGCCAGATCGCGCACCGCCTCTTCATCCTCGACCAGTAGAATGGTTTCGCTTCCTCTGCCCGCGCCGGGAACCTCCACCACGCTCGGTTTGGATTCCACCTCGGCCGCGACACGAGGTAAATACACCTTAAACGTAGTTCCTTGGTCGGGTTCGCTGTACACCCAGATGTATCCGCCGCTTTGTTTCACAATGCCGTAAACCGTCGAGAGGCCTAGTCCCGTTCCCTTGCCGCTTTCCTTCGTCGTGAAAAATGGCTCGAAGATGTGAGCCATGGTTTCCCGGCGTATCCCCATCCCCGTATCGGAGACGGCGAGCATTACATACGGCCCCGGCTTGACGGAAACGTGATCGCGCGCATACGTCGAGTCCAACTCCACGTTTACTGTTTCCGCCGTCATCTGCCCGCCCTTCGGCATCGCATCGCGGGCGTTCACCACCAGGTTCATAATGACCTGTTCGACTTGCGCTGGGTCGGCTTTTACGTTTCCCACATTTGCGCCGCAGCACGTCACCATCTCGATGTGCTCTCCTATCAGCCGTCCCAGCAGCTTGTCCAGACCCACAACGATGGCGTTCAAGTCTATGATCTTCGGCTGAAGAACTTGTCTCCGGCTAAAGGCCAGCAATTGGCGGATAAGCAGGGCGGCGCGTTCCGCTGCGTTCTCAATCTGCATGACATCGGCGCGCTGCTCTGCCTGAATTCCGGGGCGTTGCAGCGCCAGCTCTGCATAGCCTTTGATGATCGTCAATAAATTATTGAAGTCATGCGCGATCCCGCCCGCCAGCCTCCCGACTGCTTCCATTCTTCGCGATTGTTGCAACTGATTTTCAAGCAGCTTGCGCTCCGTTATATCTACGATGATTCCTTCCATCACCGGATGGCTGTTGCTGCCCGAAACCACCACGGCGGTGTCGCTTACCCAAATGACTGCGCCGTCTTTACGCACAATTCGGTATTCCGCTTGAAAACGCTCACCGCGAACACTTGCCGCCTCAGCCCCCTCAATGACGGCGTGATCCTCCACCGGAATATGTCGCATCCAATCGCGAGATTCGGCGAGCCACTCATCCTGGGTGTAGCCCGTTATGGACTCGATTTGCGGGCTGACGTAGTGCCATTCCCCACGCAGGCCAAGTTCCGCGATGTAGCTGATGGCCGCCACCTGCTCCACCAGCGTGCGATATTTGTTTTCGGCGTCGGCTCGCGCCTTCTCCGCTTCTTTCCTGGCGCTGATATCGTGGCCGATGCACGCAGTCACTCCATTGGCCAGAGAAGCGATAGCCATTTCAACGGGGATGACAGTTCCGTCGCGGCGCCGAAGATTGATTTGCCCGGACCACTTGCCTTCCGACTCCAGCGCCTTCCGGACCTGCTTCTGCAGTAAGTCGACATCCTGCGGGTCATATATCTGCCGCCAGTTCACACCTAGCATGGACTCCGGACCTTCGTGTCCCATCATCCGGGCGAACGCCGCGTTGACGTAGATGTGTTTTCCATCCTCGCCCAGAATCGAAATGCCGTCCGCCGTGGCATCCATGGCCAGTGCCTGTCGACGCACCGTCTCCGCAGTCTGCGCCTCCCGATATCCGCCCATGCCCATTCGGGCGGCAAAGCACAGTATCGAAACGCCCAGCAGCGAGAAACGAAGGAAGCGCCAGTCGGCAGGTAATTGTGCTACCTGCACCAGGACAATCAACGGCGCCAACACGAAGATTGCGTTGGTCAGCACCACCCCGCTAAATGTTTTTCGGACAAGTGGCCGGGCTGCTTGCGTGGCTGTCGGCTGTTGCCAGCGCGCGGCCCAGAAGGCTCCCCAAAGAAACGGCAGCGTCCAGCACAGGTCGAACAGCGTCCCGGTTGGCGTTCTTCGGATGGACTGGTGATATTCGGCCACCGCGGAACCGGCAGCGAAGATGGAATAATAAAGAGCTAACCCCACATATAAATTGCGAATGTGCGCGGTGTGCGCCCGCGCTATTTGCAGGCTCGCAAGCGCTATGATGGCAATCTCTTCGCAAAGCTCCATCCAAACCTGGCGTGTAGCCGCGCCCTGCTGCTGCAAGTGCGCCGACGGCAAGTAATAGAAACCCAGAAACACAAAAAAGAAAACGATCCCGATTTGCGCGAAATCCAGGAAAAACTCCGGTTCAAGCCGTTCGGAATCCTTCTCTTGGTCGAGAAACAGCACCATCGCGAAGAATAGCGCATGCAGGCTGAACAAAAATTGCACCGCGGAGCCCGCCGCCGGTTTGGTATGCAGAACGAGTTCGTAGTACATCCAGCCGAGATTTGCCACGCCCCACGCAGCCATGCCGCAACCCACGAGGGTCCAGAACGGGCGCGCCATCCCCCGCGCCCGCCGCGACGCGCCAAAACTCATCACTGCGGCAAGGACGCTGGCCGAAATCTCGAGCAGATTTGCCAGCAGGGTCCCGGAAGGGGACACCCCTAGCGTGAGCGCCACCGCAAGATGAGCGCCGACAATCGTAGCTGCAAGAATGAGGAGCTTTCGGGGCATTCCTGCCTGCTATCTCAGAGTTGAAAACGGATGATCCCTAAATTGCAAGCTTAACCGAATTACTAGACGCAGTACGGCACGATTTGGCGCGCGTGTCTTCGCAGCCACCGTGAACGGACCGGCAAACGGCCTCGCATGCCGGATCGGTGGGCAACTCCAGGTCAGAAGTCGGCTGCTCACTTTCCTCCAAATGCATCCTTTTGAAAAGTTCGAAAGATTTTCAGCGATATCGGGCCTCAAGATTGAGGTATCCTGTAGCACGCTCGTCTGCATCCAAGCCACATGCCCACTGCTAGTCCAAATCCAAGCATCACCCCGCGAGAAATAATGAGCGCGTGGGGAAAAATCCTGACCGGCAAAGCGCCCATGCTTTCCATCGAGATCACGCGCGAATGCCCCCTCAGTTGTCCCGGCTGTTACGCCTACGGCGATACGCACCTCGGCGGCGGCAAACTCCTTACCGATCTGCATGATTTCCACGGCGATGCCCTCGTCAACGGCGTGCTGGAGCTAGTCCGGAAAAATCGGCCCATGCATGTCTCTTTGGTGGGCGGCGAACCGCTCGTACGCCACCGCGAGCTGAGCGCCATCCTGCCCGCGCTCAGCGCTATGAACATCTTTTCGCTTGTCGTCACCAGCGGCGTTATCCCCATTCCTGCGGAATGGATGGAGTTGCGGCGCGTTCGAGTGGCCATCTCCGTCGACGGCCTTCCGGAACACCACGACATCCGCCGCAAGCCCGCGACCTACGAACGCGTTCTAAAAAATATCGATGGCCGCAAAGTGAATGTCCACTGGGTCATCACCCGTCCGATGCTGCAGCGATCCGACTACCTGGAAGAATACGTTTCATTCTGGAATGGCCGCGTTGAAGTTGATCGCATCTGGGTGAGCCTATACACGCCTCAGATCGGTGAAGAGAGCCCAGAGAAACTGACTTCAGCAGACCGGCAAGAAGTGGCGCGCGCTCTGCCGCCTTTGGCTCGAAAGTATCCCAAGTTCTTGATGAACGACGGTGTCGCGCGCGCTCTCCTTCATCCTCCCGCGAACCCAGGCGACTGTCTTTTTGCGAAAATGTCCGCAAACTATTCAGCGGATTTAGAGACGCGCGTCGAGCCATGCGTTTTCGGCGGGACCCCCAACTGCTCCGAATGCGGCTGTATGGCCAGCAGTGGCTTGCATTGGATTCGCACCGAGAAGGTAGCCGGTCCGCTTCGCGTCGGACACTTCGTGGGGGGGTCGGTCGGCGTCGGTTCTCTCGTCAACCGCCTGCGGGGAAAAGGAAAGCGGCCTTCGCGATGGGGCTCCAAAGGCCCGCCATCTGGTAAAAAGCCCGAGCTAGTTCAGATCGCAACTTAACCTGAGTCTCGCCGAAAGATCTTGCTCGACCGCCAAACTACCGGCTTTCGAATGGGTAGCGATCCTGTGATTGAACCGCCGCGGCAATCCGTCTTCGCAAGCCAATCGTATCCACGGGTGCGCGCTTGCCGAAACGCTTAAGCACCGCCATCTGCGTGGTAAGCATGTCCCCTTCGTGAACTGCTGCTATGGACCGCTTGGCTTCGTGTTCCACGCGCTCGGCGGCGTCGGCTATAAAAACACGCACTGCGTCGATCATCGTTTGCGTCGCGGCCTCACCCTTCGCCGCGGCTGCTTTTTGCGCGCGCAACAGGCAAGACTCCATCGCGTACACTTCCATCACGATATTCGAAAGCGAGCCAATAAGTTCCTGTTCCTCGGCGAGCTTTTCGCGGAATCTCTGCACCGCTCCCCCCGCCGCTTGCAGAAACATCTTCTTCGCGTTAGCCACCACGCGCGCTTCGTCGGCAAGCACGCCCTCTGGCGCTTCCTCGAACGAAGGCCCGGCGAGGATTTCATCCGCCAGCTTCATCGCCGCCGGGATCAGCGCAAGCTGCCCGCCCATCGCCCGCTTCATCAGCATTTGAATAATCAACATGCGGTTGATTTCATTCGTGCCCTCAAAAATCCGGTTGACGCGCGAATCGCGATAAGCCCGGCATACCGGATAATCCTCGTGAAACCCATAGCCGCCGAATATTTGCACGCCTTCGTCGACGACAAAGTCCAGCATTTCGCTGCCATAAACCTTCGCGATCGAGCTCTCGATTGCGTATTCTTCGAGCACCTTCATCGTATTTTGAGTTTTGTCGCCCGAGCCCGACGCCGCCACCATCGCCGCCTCAATGTTCCCGGCGGATCGATACACCATCGACTCCACCCCGAAAATCTGAATGGCCATTTCCGCCAGCTTTTCCTTCATCATGCCGAAATCGCCGATCTGCTTGCCGAACGCCTTTCTCTCTTTCGAATACTTGGAAGAATTCTGCAGCACGTGCTTTGACCCGCCAACGCACGACGCACCCAGCGTGAACCGGCCCGCGTTCAAAATGTTGAATGCCACGATGTGCCCGCGCCCGATTTCATGCAGCACGTTTTCCTTCGGTACCTTGCAATTCTCAAGGAAGATAGGCGTCGTCGAACTCCCATGAATCCCCATCTTGTGCTCTTCGTTCCCCGGCTTGAATCCCGGGAATGTCCGCTCTACGATGAATGCCGTGAACTTTTCCCCGTTCACTTTCGCGAATACTATGTAAACATCCGCGAATCCGCCGTTGGTAATCCACATTTTCTGCCCGTTCAGAATGTAGTGCGTGCCTTCCGCGTTCAATTCTGCGCGCGTCAGCGAGTTCTGCGAGTCAGAGCCCGCCTGCGGCTCCGAAAGACAATAAGCGCCGATCCATTCGCCCGTGGCCAGCTTCGGCAGATACTTTTTCTTCTGCTCTTCGTTCCCGAAATAGACGATCGGAAGCGTTCCAATACCCGCATGCGCGCCGTGCGTAACAGCGTAACCGCCATAAATCGAAAGCTTCTCGGTCAGGACGGTCGTGGCGATTTTGTCGAGACCCGCCCCGCCATACTGCTCGGGAATTCCTCCGCCCAGCAATCCCAGCTCCCCGGACTTTTTCAATAGTTCTGGCATGAGTCCGGGTTTTTTATTCTCGAGCTCTTTCACCAGCGGCAAAACTTCCTTGACGACAAACTCCTCCGCCGTCTGGCCGATCAGTTTCTGGTCATCCGTTAGATCGGCAGGCGTGAAAACTTCCTGCGGAAGGGCAGTCTCCAGGAGAAAACTGCCGCCCTTCGCGGCAGGCTTGGTAATGGTTGCGGTGGCCATGCTGGTCTCCTTGTCGCGCTGCTTGGACTGGTACTTCCATCCTGAATCTTGGCACGCGCCCCTGCGGGTCGTGTCAAATAAACGCGGTTAGTGCCTGACTACGGGCGGTGGTCCTCATTTTACTCCTGCGCAGGGCGGCAGGTAAACAGCGTTAACCACCCCTGTTTGTTGGGCCGCGCAGACTGCAGGCGGCTTGGAAAATCGCAGAGGCAAATAGACCATACAATAGGTCTTGACAAATAAAATGGTCTATTGGAAACTCTTCCTGCTTTTCCACGGAGGCCACCTTACGGCCATGCGCGTCACCCGTAGCGGTAATTGGAAACTCCCCAGCTCCCGCTCTTCGCTGGCCTCTTCGGCCACCGCTGGCTCCAGTCTCGACCTCCTCCGTGAGCCTGCCCAAGCTGCCGTTCTTCTCCACCACCCCCTGCGCCTGAAGATTCTCTTCGCCCTGCTCGAGCCCGATTCGGCGACAGGTGTTGCCCGGCGCATGAAGCTACCTAGACAAACAGTGAATTATCATGTGCGCGAACTGGCTCGCGCGCGTCTTCTGGCGCGCGCTGGTCGCCGTCGTCGCCGCCACCTCTTCGAGCAATGCTACGTCGCGACCGCCCGCGGCTACATTCTCTCACCGGATTTGCTGGGCAATCTCGCCGCAGACCCTGCGCAAATCAAGGACACGTTTTCGGCGAAGTATTTGCTCGGCCTCGCCTCCAAGTTGCAATCCGAGCTCGCTCGCTCCCTCGAACTTGCGACTGCTGCAGGTAAGCGGCTCGCCACTCTCTCGATCAACTCCGAGCTGCGTTTCACTTCCCCCGAGCAACGGACGGCCTTCACCGAAGATCTTCAGCGCTCCATTGTGGAAGTCGCCGCCCGTCACAGCTCGCCCTTTACGAATCCCGACGGCTCGGCCGCGGAGGGCCGTCCGTTCCGCCTCATGGTAGGCTGCTATCCCATCCCCCCGGCCAAGGACCAGGTTTCTTCGCAGCAAATTTCCATCACGCAAGGGAGCCCGTCATGACTGAGCCAAAGCCACCGGCCAAGTCAAGTTTGTTCGCGAGCTACGGGGTTTCTGCCGCACCGTGCGCGAGCTGAACGACTCACTCCTGTTGCTGGCGATTGAAGGCGCTCCCGGCAAAATTAAAGTCCAAGCATGGCTCTCCGCCTTCTCCTTGCCTCCTTCGCAAGTGGAAGCTTTCGGCAATAAATGGGAGCAACGCTTACACGAAATTTTTCCGAACGGATAGAATTGCGAGCGCCCCTATTTCACGCTGGTCGCGCCTGAGTCCTTAAACGAGAGAAGCAAGAACTCTGATTTTGTCCCCAGAAAATCTCCCACCTTCCGCGCCGTTCCCGCGGGCAACCACATCACGTCGGCTCCATGCAAAAAGGCGACATGTTCACCGCCGAGCGAAACGTCCAGGTTTGCATTGCTCATCGCAATCAGAAGAGCGGCTGTTTCTGGCGAGCCTTCCACAAGATCCTTCCCGCCCTCGACTTTTACCAGGTCCATTCGCAGTTCGCTTGTTTCGAAGCACGGAATCACCTTCTCAAACGGAATCTGGTCGTCCTTTTTTGGCGCGCCCATGCTCCGCGGGCAGGATCCTAGCGGCCGGTCGTTCGCCATATCCCCCAGATTGTGCGGCGAAGATTGCGGGTGCGCCAACTCCACCGTGATGTTGTGGAACAGTATGCCTGCATCCGTTCGCGCGATGTGAGCAAAACCGCCTGGCGAATACCGCGTCGCTCCGTCCTCCAGCGTCATGTGCACTTCGGGCTGTCCCTCCACGGCGTTGACGATGTCGGTCGTTCCCAATGTCAGATAGATGTACGGCAAATCGTGTTGATGCAGCAGCGTTGCATCCAGCGGCGGAACCGTGACGTTGAACGCATGAACGTAATCATTTTGAATCACGAGAACGTGATGCGGCTCATTTCTCACCGGAACCGCCCCGTCCGGCTTGATTGGATTTTGATTATTTATCTGGACGTCCTTCGCTACGTCAGAAGGTATCGGAGTCCGCGTTTGCGCGGCAGCCGCGGCAGACAACAGAAGGGCAACAGTTGACAACACGGCAATTTTCATCGCGACGCATCCTAGGACGGCATGCAGCTTACTGGCAAGTGAAACGCCTCTCAATGAGGAATCGTTACAGCGAGGAAAAAGATTGCATTGGATGAGAGATCGGACTAGAGGCGTTCCAAAATCCCGGCCGCTCCCATGCCTCCGCCGATGCACATGGTCACCATTCCATAGCGCGCATTCCGCCGTTGCAATTCGCGCAGAATTGTCGCCGTCAGTTTCGCCCCGGTGCACCCCAGCGGATGTCCCAACGCAATCGCGCCCCCATTGGGATTGACGCGCGAAGGATCGAGTCCGGCCTGTTGGATCACCGCGAGCGATTGCGCCGCAAACGCCTCATTCAATTCGAACACCGCGATGTCATTCAGCGAGAGCCCCGCAATCTTCAGCGCCTTGGGAATCGCCGCAACTGGTCCAATCCCAAACTCTTCCGGCAGCACTCCCGCCGTCGCATAGGCCACAAAACGCGCCAGCGGCTTCAGACCAAGCGCGTTCGCTCGTTCCTCGCTCATCACCACAGCCGCCGCCGCGCCATCGCTCATCTGCGAACTGTTGCCGGCCGTGACCGTTCCCTTGACATGAAAAGCCGGTTTGAGTTTCGCCAGCGCTTCCAGCGAAGTGTCCGCGCGCGGCCCTTCGTCCGTATCAAACGTGAACGTCTGTGTTGTCGCCTTCGGCGCGGCCTTTGCCTTGGGGTTGCCTGAAGAAGCCCCTGAAAAATTCCCGTTCCCGTTCGCCACCGCCGTAATCTTCACTTCCACCGGCACAGTTTCTTCCTTGAACCTGCCCGCCGCTATCGCTGCGAGCGCTCTCTTGTGCGATTCCACGGAAAACTGGTCCGCCTGCTCCCGTGTAATCCCATACTTCCGCGCGATATGCTCCGTCCCCAGTCCCATATTGATGTAGGTATCCGGACTATGGTCTACCAGCCACGGATTCGGCGAAACTTTGTTTCCTCCCATCGGCACCATCGTCATCGATTCCGTCCCACCCGCCACAATCACATGTGCCGAGCCTCCGCGGATCCGCTCCGCCGCAATCGCAATCGCCTGCAACCCCGAAGAACAAAACCGGTTTACAGTCATCGCCGACGTTTCGATCGGCAACCCCGCCCGCAGCGCTGCGATCCGCGCCACGTTCATGCCCTGTTCGCCTTCCGGCATCGCGCACCCAAGAATCACGTCGTCAATTTCCTTGGCATCGAGTCCAGGCACTCGCGCCAGCGCTTCCTTAATCGCCAGCGCCGCCAGATCATCTGGCCGCGTCGCGCGTAACGATCCTTTGAACGCTTTTCCGACGGGTGTTCGAACGGAGGAAACGATAACAGCTTCAGGCATGGCCGCCTCGCAATCTGAATTTCCTTCTTATTGTTGGCCCGGTAGGCTGGAAAAGCAACTTGCCGAACTCCTGAGCGGTGTTTCAGTCTCCCATCGCTGCGTTTGTCACACATGTCAAATACTTCCGAGCGGCCCGCGACTCACACAGCGTCATGAAATCTCCCGTTGGCGCGTATATCGGTAAGGGCCTCGTGCTTGTCGGGATTGGAGTGCTGATCGGCCTGGCGATGGGTTTAGTCGTCGAACGCCTCATGAATTCCATGCTGTTCAGCCTTTGCCGCGTAGACATTGTTGCTCATGTCATCGTCGTGCCATCGCTGTTTCTGGTGACCATGCTGGCGGCCTACGTGCCCGCGCGAAGAGCATCCCGGATTGCGCCGACACAGGCGCTGCGATACGAATAGTGCAGTCAGTCCGCGTACGCCGGATCCGCGACGCACGCTTGCCGGCTGCAGCAAAGCCGCCGTTCCTATCGCCTCAGCCAGGCGCAATCCCCATTATTTCTTGATCGGCGCTCCCTTCCGTGGAATAAACAGCGTCCCCGGTGGCGTAATCTTGTTTACCTGCGAAAAGTTCCTTTGGTTCAGCGCCAATCCGACCCGTCCGCGTGAGTCGACATATAGCAGCACCTCTGCCACCGGCACATCCATAAACGTCCTCACGTACGGCACCGTAAAAGGCTTCTTGTTGAGCTGAACGATAATCTTGTCGCCGAAGTCATAACCCAGCTTCTTGAATTCCTCGCCCAGAATGTCCGTGATGAGCGATCCGTAAGGATCGTCCAATCCAATAATGTCGCCGTCGATCCCTCTCTCCGATGTACTGGAAACCTTCTCCGTGAGCTGCACCGGCTGCGGAACCACCGGCCCCGCCATTGTGAAGTCCCATCCTTCGGCGAGATGTGCCGCCGCTGGCGAAAAAATGTCGCGCCCATGAAATGTCGAGGAGACCAGTGGGTTCAACATCCACGCCGTGTTCGTAATTTCCCGCGCCGAATCCAGCCCATCGCGCTCAATCACCGGCGTAATCAATCCATTATCCGGCACCACGAAATACTGGCCCTTCTTCGATTTTACAATCACGGCCTTCCGCGACGTTCCGACTCCCGGATCGACGACCACAAGAAAAATCGTGCCGGAGGGATAGTATGGAGTCACGCCCGCCAGATATCGCGCAGCCTCCTCAATCTGGTAGGGCGTCACCTGATGCGTAATATCCATGAGCCGCGCATCCGGCGCGATTCCTTCAATCACCGCCTTGCAGATCGCCACCGCATCGTTCGCCGTCCCGAAGTCCGTCATGAACACAATCGTCGCCCGCGCGCCCACCCCCGCTCGCCCTGCTGCCCCTCTCCCCGCCGGCGCCTTGCCGCATGCACCGCAAAACACGGCGCTTGAGAAAACCAACAGTGTGAAAAGTCGGACGCGTGAAGCCATCGAGTCTCCTAAGTTCAATGATTTTTTTAATTTCAGCGAGAGCCGGGCTGGTCTCACTGTAATGGAATTCGCCACGCATGCACTGGACTTACTACCCCGCTGGGTCACACCAGAGCAATTGCAACTCGTCCATCCCCTCGAACGGGAGGCAGTATATAGGAAGCCAGAAAGTGGTGTCTCCCGGTTTCGCTCCCGCGCTGGGCATTTTGCGACCCAACAATCTCATTTGGATTCTCCCCTGTCTCGATTAGAATACCCGCACTTCGTTAGGAAGTTACGCAAGAGAGACCAGCCTCCGCGCCCAGGAAAGGCCCAGCCACATTGCGTACATGAACTAAACAATGAGGAGAAAGACCGTGCGTCGAATTTCTGTTGTAAGCGTATTTTTGTTTCTCTGCGCAACGGGAGCGCTAGCCGATGAGGTCACTCTGAAAAACGGCGACCGGCTGACCGGAACCATCATCAAGTCCGATGCGAAAACTCTCCTAATCAAGGCCGATCTCGCAGGTGACGTTAACGTCCAGTGGGACGCCGTCACGTCCATCGTCTCCTCCCAAACACTCCACCTCGCTCTCAAGGACGGCCAGATCATCGTCGGCACGGTCACCACTTCCGATGATAAGTTTGAAGTCGCCACCAGAGACGCGGGGCCTGTAGCGGCCCCCAAAGATGCAGTTGTCGTGGTTCGTAACGACGCCGAACAAAAGGCCTACGACGATCAAATTGAGCGCCTTCGCCATCCGCAGCTCACCGATTTCTGGAGCGGTCTCCTGGACACCGGCCTTAGCCTCACTCGCGGCAACTCGGACTCGCTCACCTATTCGCTATCCGGCAAAGCCGCCCGAGTCACCGACCGCGACAAAATCTCCGTCTACACCACCGCCATCTACAACAACAGC
>JBGPLB010000100.1:0-18239 GCA_041486245.1 Candidatus Acidiferrum sp. | reverse complement strand
TTTTGCCGCGGTGTCCGAAGCTGATCGGAACTGCTCACCGGGCTACTTATGGCCTCCGCACCTCTACCAAGAACAAAAATAGTGTAGAGGAGCGCGCGAGAAAAAGCGAACGGAATTTCAAATGGGTCGTATTGAGAAAATTGCTAGAGTTCGAGCGGCTTGAGCGGCTTTTCCTGCGAAGCAATCAGCAGTTCGCCGTGAAAGGCGCATTCGGCGGGGCGGCGATTGAGAGCTTCTTCGGCGGAAAGACGCGCGAGGTCGGGATTATTGTTTTCCTGCGAGAGATGCGCGAGGACGAGGTAGCGCGCGCGGGCGTCGAAGCCTTCCGGATCGGAAAGATATTCGCTGACGGCATGATTCGAGAGATGCCCGGTGCGGCTGAGGACGCGCTGCTTGACGACCCACGGATACGGCCCGACCTTGAGCATATCCAGATCGTGATTCGATTCGAGCATAAGACAGTCGGCGTCGCGCAGATGGACTTTGACGAGCTCGGGCATGTAACCGAGGTCGGTGACGAGCGCCATCTTCGTGCCATTGGTGCGGAACGTGAAGCCGATGGGATCGGCGGCATCGTGCGGAATTTGGAACGCATGGACGTCGATATCGCCAATGGTGAAGTGCTGGCCGGCTTGAATGGTTTCGAGCGCGTTGATGCGTTTGCCGAGCGTGTCCGGCAGCGTGCGGCGAAGCGCGTCCATCGTGGGTTCCGTGACGTACAGCGGAGCTTTCCAAAGGCCGAGCATTTGCGGAAGACCGTTGCAGTGATCGGTGTGCTCGTGGGTGATGAGGATGCCGTCGATGCGGTCGACGCTTAGTTCGATGGCCGCGAGGCGCGCGAGAGTTTCGCGTTTTCCGAGGCCACAATCCACGAGGAGTCGGGTTCGCTGCGTCTCGAGCAAGGTGATGTTGCCCGAGCTGCCTGACGCCAGAATGGAAACCCGCAAGCCGATCGGTTGCTCCTCAGAAAACCGCCGGGCTAAAGCCCGGCCACTACAAAAGCGAATTTTCAGAATGATGGCAGAGCGTTCTGGCTTCGTCAACGACGTTGTGAACCAGCTCGACTACGGGGCGATGGCATAGGTCACGGTGACTGAAGCCTCGCGTTCGACCGTGCCGGGCTGTAGTTTGAGCATGGGCATAGCTGATTTGGCGGCAGTCACTTCGACCGTCACTAGCTCCTTATCCCTCATCCTGAACCGCCCGGCCGGATTCGTGGAGTTGGAGACGGAAATAATTGCTCCGAGTTTAACGCCAGTTTGCGCCGCAGTTTGTTCAGCGATCGTTTTGGCCCTTGCTAAAGCAGCCGCGTAGGCTCTGTCGTCCAGTTTCTGGGGGGCAGCAACCGACCAATCCACGCTTTCAATCTGGTTAGCTCCCGCCGCAACCGCTATATCCACAATTTTCTGCGCCTCGCTGGCTTTGGATTGGATCTGCCATTGCTGCGTCGCGGTAAACGTGGAGGGCTGCTGTGGCTTGCTTCCAAAGCGGTCTTCATCACGCGCCAGGCTCAGCGATTCTGTTTCAATCGCATCCTTCGGAACCCCTGCATCGAGAAGTGCTTGAACGATCTTATTGGCCGTACGAGTATTGTCCCCATACGCTGCATCTTTCGTTGAGGATTGATTCTGATAGCCGACTTTGACCGCCGCGGTTTCAGCAGGGACCTGAACTTTTTCGGTTGCGCTGATCTCAATGGTCTTCTGGGGAGATGGGTCTGTCCCTATCTGAGCGAGAATCGCGCAAGGGAATAGCAGTGCGGCAACTAGAGCTGTGAATCGCGATTTGCGCATCGGTAACCTCCGTAAATTCGGTGACACCAAGGAGAATCGTTCTGTTTCCTTCAGAAACGCGCGCCGGTCGAAGGGTTGCACTGCGCTTTGCACCTCTCTGCGTTGAGCGCGGCTGAAACCAGTGACCGTTAGCAAGATAGGCGCGACCGGTCGAGGGTGAAGCCGTTTAGGGGGCCTAGGACGGTGACGGCGATTTGGTCGGGGCGGAAGAAATCGTGGGCCAGGGACTGGACTTCGGCGAGCGTGACAGTTTCGATGGAGGCCAGGATTTCGTCGAGCGAATAAAACCGGCCGAAGTAGAGTTCCTGACGGGCCAGATTCGACATGCGCGAGCTGGTGGATTCGAGAGAAAGCATCAGCGAACCTTTGAGATGGTTCTTGGCGCGCGTGAGCTCTTCTTCGCTGACGGGCGATTCCTTCATGGAGCGAAATTCCTTGATGGTGAGGTCGATGACCTGGCCGACGGTTTCTTTTGCGGTGCCGGCGTAGACGGTGAACATGCCCGCGTCCGAATAGGGTGTGAGTTCGCTGAAGACGGCGTAGGCAAGGCCCTCTTTTTCGCGAATGTTTTGAAAGAGGCGCGAGGACATGCCGCCCCCGAGAAGATTATTGAGGACGGCGGCTGCGAAACGCGCTTCGTGGCCGAGTGGAAGCGAGGGGACACCGATGCACAGATGGACTTGCTCGAGGTCGCGCTTGGCTTCGAGATGAATGGGCGCTTTTGTCACCGGAGCTGTGTGATCTTCCAGCGTGCGCGCGGGACGAAGATCGCCGAACTCGCTCTGGACGAGATCCAAAACTTTTTCGTGCGTGACGTTTCCCGCCGCGGTGATGACCAGATGATCGGGCGCGAACCAGTCGCGGAAGCGCTCGACGAGGCGTTCGCGGTTGAAGCCGCGGACGGTTTCCGGCGTGCCGAGAATGGGGCGGCCGAGAGAATGCTGGGGCCAAAAGCCGCGCGTGAAAATGTCATGAAGGAGATACTCAGGATTGTCCAAATCCATCTTGATTTCTTCGAGGACGACCTGGCGTTCTTTTCTTACGTCGTCGGAATCGAACTTGGGACGAAGCACGAGATCGGCGATCACGTCAAAAGCGATCGGGAGATGGTCGTCGAGCACTTTGGCGTTGAAACAAATTTGCTCTTTCGAGGTGAAAGCGTCGAGCATGCCGCCGACAGAATCCATTTCGCGGGCGATAGCTTCCGCGGAGCGGCGCTCGGTGCCTTTGAAGACCATGTGCTCGATGAAATGCGCGAGGCCGTTTTCTTCCGGGACTTCGCGGCGAGAGCCGTTGCGAACCCAGACGCCGACGGAGACGGAACGGACGTGGGACATGCTCTCGGTGATAACCACGAGGCCATTGCCGAGAACGTGTTTTTGGATGTCACGGGTTTCCGTGGCGGTAGCCATATCTAATTGTGACACAGGGGGCTGCTGGAGAGAAACGGAAGCCGCGTGCGGGATAACGGCTTTATGTACAGTTACTTACAATCGGGAATCGTGGACGAACGGCGCAATTCTCGTTGCTCGCGGCTGGTAAAGGCGCACAAGCTGAAGCCTGTGGCACAGGAATTTTACAGGAGCTTTTCGTCGGGGTGGAGTTTGCCATATTCGCTGGTGTAGTGGAGGGGGACGTCTCCGTAAGTGCCTTTTTCGCGCTGATAGATTTCGCAACTGTCGAACGGCTTGGAGTAGACGTGGATGCTTACGGCGCGCTGTTTGAATTCAGGCAAGTTCAGGACTTGATGAACGGGTTCGAGGGGATTGACGTGAACGGGATGAGCGCCGTCCATCTCGTAGATTTCCGTGGGAACGATTTTGCAAGTGCCGCAGGAGGCGTCTTTTTGTTCGACGCGAAAATTCTGGATTTTCAGGCGGCCGATGGGAGCGGTCATCCAGCAATTTTGATCGCGATGATTGTGAATGCGGCTGTGCTGGCCGATTTCCCAGCAGATGGTCATGCACTCGATGAGATCGTTTTTGAAAATGAGATTCCGCGTGTAGTTGCCTTTGGAGAAGAAGCAATATTTTTCGAGGCTCTCGGGCCGGACGGAGTGGCGGAGGATGTAGTCCTGGACGTTATCGAGTGAGAAATCGCGCTCGGGTATGCCGGCGAGGCCCTTGACCCAGTCGGCGATGGCGAGTTGTTCGACGGCGAGTTGTTTTGGCATGGCAGGAAAATTATAACGCTGAAAAGAAGAAGGATGCTGTAAAGAAGCAACGAAGTGAAGAAACACGATATTCTTGAGGGTGATTCAGTTGAGCTAAGTGAGCAAGAGGAGTAGCGGAAAGACTCATGGAATTGCTGGGAAAATCGAAAGAAGAGCTTCGCGAGATGTGCGCGGGAATGGGGGAGCCTGCGTATCGCGGCAGGCAGATATACCACGCGCTGTATGCGGAGAGGAAGTTTGACTTCGCGCAGATGACGAATTTGCCGGCAAGTTTACGAGAAAGGCTTGCCGCGGAAGCGACGGTTAGATTGCCGGTGGTGAAGCAGAGATTTGCTTCGAGTGATGGATCGGTGCGGTATTTGTTTGCGTTGGGCGGGGCCGTGAAACAGGCGGATGGGGATTTCATCGCAGAGGACACAGAGGGCACGGAGAAGAAAAAACTGCTGAAGGCTGCAGCCGTTGAAGCGGTGTTTATGCCTAGCGAGGGGCGGCAGACGATTTGTGTTTCGACGCAGGCGGGTTGCGCGGTGGATTGCCAGTTTTGCTTGACGGCGCAGCTTGGGTTGATTCGGAATTTGACGGCGGGGGAAGTTTTGGCGCAGGTATTGTTGCCGCTGGAGGAGCACAAGGAGCAGCTTGCTCCGCAAACGAATATTGTTTTGATGGGACAGGGCGAACCGCTTTTGAATTTTGATGCGGTGATGGCGGCGCTGCGGATTTTGCTGGATCCGGAAGGCGTGGGGATTTCGCCGAAGCATGTGACGCTTTCGACGAGCGGGATCGTGCCGGGGATTGAGCGGCTGGGGCTGGAAAAGGTGCGGCCGAAGCTGGCGATTTCTCTGAATGCGTCGAATGACGAGCAGCGCGATGCGTTGATGCCGATCAATAAGAAGTATCCGCTGAGCGTGTTGCTCGACGCTTGCAAGAAATATCCCTTGCGGCCTTGGGAACACCTGACCTTTGAGTATGTGATGTTGGGCGGGGTGAACGATGCCGCGGAAGATGCGCGGCGAGTGGTGCGGCTGCTGGCGCCGCTGAAGAGCGTGAAGGTGAACTTGATTCCCTGGAATCCGGGCGAGTTGCCATACCGAGAGTCTTCGGCGGAGGCGATTGAAGAGTTCCGCCGGATTTTGGTGGATCGAGGCATACCTGCGTTTGTGAGGTATTCGCGGGGACGAGACGTGATGGCGGCTTGCGGGCAATTGGCATTGATGCAGATTGAGGGCGCGCAGCCTCCGGCTGTCGGCTACCGGTAGAGCATTGGCATGATGGCCGGGGGACCCTCCCCCCATGTTTTTCGTAAGTGTTCATTCTAAAGGAAGATAAAGTTGTTTGTTTTGTATCAGCTTTGTAAGTGTTGATTCTAAATAACTTGCTTGGACGAAATTGCACTAGAATTGTGCAAATCGCATGGTGCTTCGTAAGTGTTGCAGACAAAAGCATTAGGCAATTTGGGGACCTCGGAAAGCAAAAACGCCAGCAAGGATGCTAGCGGTACGAAATAACAGGCACAGTGTTAGCTAGGATTACTTATACACTTAGAGTAACCATTTGTCAAGCACCAAAACGGGAAAAACGAGTTAGGGGCGGAGGGCGATTACTGACATTAAGCGGCCGGAGGCGGGGCCTTCTTTGCGATAGGAGAAGAGGAGGTCTGGGCGGCATGCGGTGCAGAGATCGATGGTGTGGATGTTTTGGGGGCGGAGGCCGGCAGCAAAGAGCTGGGAGCGGTTGGCTTTGCGGAGGTCGAGGAGGACGCCTTTCGGAGGGGGTTGGTGGCCGGGGGGCATCATATTGAGCCACTGGATGGGGTTGGGCTCGTCTCCGGTGCGGAATTCGTCGAAGTAGCCGGGGGCGTCTGGGAATTGGGAGAGGAATTGAGTGGCGACTTCGGTGCCGACTTCGTAGCAGCAGGGGCCGATGCTCGGGCCGATGGCGGCGAGCAAATCGCGCGGGTTGGTGCCGAAGTGCATTTGCATTTTGCCGATGGTTTTGGCGGCAATGCGGGCTAGAGTGCCGCGCCAGCCAGCGTGGATGGCGGCGATGGCACGCTTTTTGGTGTCGACGAGGAGGATGGGGACGCAGTCGGCGGTTTGGATGGCAAGGAGGAGGCCGGGGCGGTTGGCGATGCTGGCGTCGCCACTGCAGGGGTCGGTTGGGGCGGTGTCGAATACGTGGATTACGTCGGAGTGGAATTGTTTTAGCGTGACCAGGGGAAGATCTGGGGTGCCGGCGGCGATTTGGAAGCGGCGACGATTTTCTTGGACGTTTTCGCGGGTGTCCCAGTCGGTGAAGCCGAGATTGAGGACTTTTTCGTTGTCGAGGGGGCTGATGCCGCCGGAGCGAGTGCTAAATGCGTGCGTTAGCCAGGGGAGTTTGGAAAAGGCGGAGATTTGGAGGGTTGTGAGGCCGCGCGAGGCGCGGGTAGTCCACGCGGAAGACGAGGTGGAGCGGCTGCGTGCGACGCGCTTCGGCGGGCGTGACAACGTCTTAGGCATCAGGAGATAAGTATAATCGCAGGCAGAGAACTCGGTGGCGACAATTGGAGTTTTGGCATTAAATGCCAGCAGCGGGAAAAGTAAACGCGGCGGGGGAGTGATGCAGACATTTTTGAAAGATGTTCAGTACGCTTTGCGAATGCTTCGCAAGAATTTCGTGCTGACGGCGGTGATTGTGGCTTCGTTGGCGATTGGAATTGGCGCCAACTCCGCCATTTTCAGCGTGGTTGATGCGCTGCTCTTGCGGCCGTTGCCTTATCCGCAGCCGGAGCGGCTGGCTGCGGTATGGCTGCATTCTCCGGCAATCGGAATTTTGCGCGACTGGCCATCGCCTGGGGAGTACATCGACGTTCAGAACGAGAACCATTCCTTCGAGATGATGGCGCTGGCAGGAAGCAGGACCTTCGTGTTGACGGGCCGCGAACAGCCGGAGCGGATTTTTGGAGCGCGAACGCAGTCCAGCCTGTTGGAGATGCTCGGGGCAAAGCCCCTACTTGGCCGTCTGCTGCTGCCGGAGGACGACAAGCCCGGCAAACCGGATGTGGCGATTCTAAGCGAGCGAATCTGGAAACGCCTGTTCAATGCAGACCCAGGGCTCGTAGGGAAGACCATCGTGCTTAATGGCAACCCGTTCATCGTAGCGGGCGTACTGCAAGGTGGTTTCGCGCTTACCAACGAGGTGATGCCGTCGGAAACGCCGATGGACAAGATGGACATCTTTGCGCCGTTGCCCCTGGGAGCCGATGCGGTGAAAAACAGGGGCGACGAAAACTACAACATCATGGTGAGGTTGAAGCCGGGTGTGTCCGTCCAAAAGGCGCAGGCGGACATTGATGTGATCGCCAGCCGCATCCGCGAGAAGGACAAGCGCGACGCGAGCTTCGGCTTGCACGTGGTGGGGCTGCAGGAACAGGTGGTCGGGGACGTGCGACGGGCGCTGCTGGTGCTACTGGGGTCGGTCGGGCTAGTGCTGTTGATCGCTTGCGCTAACGTTGCGAATTTGCTTCTCACGCGCGCGGCAGGGAGAGAAAAAGAGGTGGCCATTCGGACGGCTTTGGGAGCTGGCTGGCAGCGGATAGCGCGGCAGCTGTTCACGGAAAGTGTGCTTCTGGGATTGCTCGGGGGTGGGGCCGGGCTCTTGGTGGCGCAGCTGAGTATTTACGTGGTGCGCACAATGAATCCCGGGAATATTCCAAGATTGGAGGACATCACCATCAATGGCGGCGTTCTGGTTTTCACGCTTTGCGTTTCGCTGGCGACAGGCGTTCTGTTTGGCGTGGCGCCGGTGTGGCGGGCCATCAAAGTGGATCTGAATACTTCGCTGAAGGCCGGCGGGCGCAGCGGGCAGAGCGACGGTGGTTTGTATTTAAAGAGGCGTAGTCTGCGCGGGTTGCTGGTCGTTTCCGAGCTGACGCTGTCCCTGATGCTTTTGATTGGTGCAGGGCTGCTGATTCGCAGCTTCGTGCGGTTGCAGAGCGTGCCGCCGGGATTTGCCACCGATCATGTGCTGACGATGGAGGTGGCCGCAGCGGGCAAGAAATACCAGGACGATAAAAACGTTAAACCGATCATCAATTTCTATAAGGAAGTCGAGAGCCGTGTCGCGCATTTGCCGGGCGTAGTTTCGGAAGGCGTCGTTTCAGCACTGCCGTTAACGAGTGAGGCGGGTTGGGGAGGAATCAATGTGGAGGGCTATGCCCCGCCGCCGGGGCAGGAATTGCAAGTGGATCAGCGCTTCGCCGGAGCAGATTATTTTCGGACGATGGAGATTCCACTGCGAAAGGGCCGATTTTTTACCGGGGATGATACGGCGGACAAGCCACAAGTGGCGATCATCGACGAGAAATTCGCACAGCGCTTCTGGCCGGACAGTGATCCAATTGGAAAACATTTGTGGTGGGACCCTAAGAAGCCGGTCACGATTGTGGGCGTCGTGGGAGTGGTCAAGCAATACGGGCTAGAAACGGATGGAAAGATCGCGACCTACTTCCCGCACCAACAGTTTCCCGATCCTAGAATGTTTCTAGCGGTGCGCACGTCTTCGGAAGCGGCAGGGCTGGCTTCGGCGGTGGTGAGCGAAATCCACGCGGTCGATCCCGACGTGGTGGTTTACGAAATTCGGACGATGCAGGAGCGTTTGTACGATTCGCTGGCGCGGCAGCGCTTTTCGAGCACCATGCTGGGAGCGTTTGCGGTGTTCGCATTGTTGTTGGCTGCTATCGGCCTCTACGGTGTGATGTCGCATCTGGTGACGCAGAGTACGCGCGATATCGGGGTGCTGGTGGCGCTGGGTGCGCGGCCGGGAAACATTCTTCAACTCGTGGTGCGACAGGGAATGGAATTGGCGGGTATTGGAATTGTGGTGGGTCTTGCGTGCGCGCTGGCACTGACGCGGGTAATGTCCAGCCTGCTGTTTGGAGTCAGTACAAGCGACTTGGCTACTTTCGCGGCAGTGCCGACGTTGCTAGGGGCGGTGGCGTTGGCGGCGACGGCCATTCCGGCGTGGCGGGCAACGAGAGTGGATCCGATGGTGGCGCTGCGAGAGGAATAGCAGCGCGATTGGCGACCATCGGCAGAGAGAGGGGAAAGGAACGAAAAAGCAGATTCCTCGCCGCGCTCGGAGTGACAATTTGGACGTCAGCGGTGACGAGGGTTGAGGGCGCCGGGGCCCAAGAAGGAAAGAGGGCACGATAAATCGCGCGCGTAGAATTCTCCGCTAGCGTCGCGGCGAAGCGCAGGTTGGAAATGGTGGTTTGAGGCGGGTGAACTGCCGGAAACGGAGGTGAGTGGAAATGGGATGGAAAATGGTGATTGCGGCGGCCGGAGTGTTTGGGGTTGCGGTGAGTGGGCTGGGGTGGGTGCAGCGAGCAGAATCTGTGTACGCGCAACAGGCGATGCTCGGCTCGGCGGCGGGATACTTCGATACGTCGACGCCACAGAACCAGACTGATAAGACTGCGAGTTCTGAGACGATCACGGGGCTGGTGGGTCGGCTGGACCTGGAACGGTATAAGGCCACGATTAAGGGATTGACACAGTTTGGGGATCGGCGGCAAGGAACGGACCGGAATCGCAAGGCGGTGGATTGGATCGAGGCGCAGCTGAAGAGTTATGGCTGCACGAATACGGAGCGGATCAAGTATGACTACCAGCCTCCGCCGCCGCGCGATCCCAATGCGCCGCGGCCGGGCGGGGCCGGAACGCAGGGATCATCGCAGCCGCAAACGGCCGTGGGTGGAGGACGTCCGCGAGGGATTCGCACCAAGACGGGCGTGAATACTGATCCGAACAAACAGCCGGACGAGAGAATCCGAGCGCTGGATACGCAAGAGTCCACGCCGGGGCCGCGCGAAGAAGTTTATTGCACGAAGATTGGAACGAGCCATCCCGGCGAAATGTATATCATCGGCGGGCACATGGATGGCATTGGCTGGGGCGAGGCGGCGAATGACGATGGGTCGGGAACCGCTCTGGTTATGGAAGCGGCGCGTGTGTTGAGCAGTCCAGATGTGCGCACGGAGCGGTCGGTGCGATTCATCCTGTGGAACAACGAGGAGACAGGACTGAACGGCAGCCAGGCGTACGTGCAGCAGCGACAGAGTTTACAAGGCAAAGAGGATCCGCCAGGCTCGGGGCATTATTCGGAGCCGAAATGGCTGGGGATGATTACGCACGATATGATGCTGTTCGATCATGGGATGCCGCGAGCGGATGGAACGATGAGCAAAGAGCAGCGGCCCGAGGCGGACATCAATGTTGAGTTTCAGTCGAACTCGAAGTTTGCGGCGGAGTCGCAGGCTTTGGCGTGGGTGCTGGAGCGCGCCGACGAGAAGTACGCGACGGATTATCCGGCCGCGGTGAGCAGCCACATGACGAATACGGATTCGAGTTCGTTCATGGAGGTGGTGCCTTCGCTAAGCGTGCGGGAAAACGAGCGCGGGACGCAGATTGGAAACGGATGGGATCCGCAATGGCACCAGCCGACGGACTTGTACAGGACGTACTCGGATGCGGACTTCCGGCTCGGATTGAATGCGACGCAGACTACGCTGGCGGCGGTTGCGGAACTGGCGGGGGCACGCGTAGTGAAGTAATTTTGGCGGAGGCCCGGCGGGAGTGTTGGCAACGCGAAGACGGAGAAGAACCAGGAAAAAACAGATTCCTCGCTGCGCTCGGAATGACAGTCGGGCGGTACCGGCGGCGAGCGTTGACGGCACGGGCGCGCGGGACAAAGAAAGAGGGCACGATGTATCGTGCCCCTACGAGGAGAAGCATTGATTATTGGGATGGGAGTGGACTTGGCGGAGGTGGAGCGGATTCGCGGCGCGATTGAGCGGCATGGGGAGACGTTTTTGCGGCGGGTGTATACGGGGGCGGAGCGGGAGTATTGCGAGAGATTTCGGAATAAGTATGAGAGGTATGCGGGGCGGTTTGCGGCGAAAGAGGCGGCGATGAAGGCTTTGGGGACGGGATGGAGGCGCGGGGTGCGGTGGGTGGATTTTGAGGTGGTGCGGGAGAAGGGCGGGCGGCCTACGATTCGGTTGGATGGAGAGGCGCGGAAGATTGCGGAGGAGTTGGGAGTGAAGAGGATTGCTTTGAGCATTACGCATACGGAAGCGCAGGCTTTGGCGCAGGTGATTTTTGAGAGTTGAAAGTCGAAAGTTAAAAGTTGAAAGGAAAGAGAAAGAAAAAAAGAAGTAAAATCTAACGCAGAGCCGCCCCTACCCAGCCGGGATAAACTCGAGCACAGAGTTCGCAGAGGATTCTGAAAGACTTGATGCAGGTTCGCCTACCAGGTAGTTCCCTTCTTCGGATGTGACGACAACATCTCGCCAGAGATTAGCTGCGAAAATTCCTGAGACTTGAACACGCAAATAATTTGAAGAGAGGGCGGGAGTGTATTCAATGCCGGTGCGTTCGGTGGTGGAGTGTTCATCGCGGTGGAGGGTTAGGACGCGGAGGGTGCGGTTAAGTTGGGAGTGGCGGAAGGCGGCGGATTTTTGTTCGGCTAGGGAGCGGAGTTCGCGGGCGCGACGCTTGATTGTGGGCGCGGGGATTTGATCGGGTGCGGTGGCGGCTTTTGTGCCTGGGCGGGGGGAATAGGAGAAGACGTGCAGGTAGGTGAAGGGGAGGCGCTCGATGAAGGACAGGGTGGCGGCGTGGTCGGACTCGGTTTCGCCGGGGAAGCCGGCGATTACGTCGGCGCCGATGGCAGCGTGGGGGAGGCGGTCGTGGATGAGGTCGACGCGGCGGGCGTACTGGTCTGAGCGGTACCAGCGGTGCATGGCGGCTAGGATGCGGTCGGAGGCGGACTGGAGGGGCATGTGGAAGTGCTGGGCGATGCGCTCGGTGCTGGCGAAGAGATCGATTAGATCTTGGGTGACGTCGAGAGGCTCGATGGAACTGATGCGGAGGCGTTCTATTGGGGTTTCGTCGAGGATGCGGCGGATTAGATCGATAAACTCGACGCGGGGAGAGAGGTCGCGGCCGTAGGTGCCGAGGTTTATGCCGCTTAGGACGATTTCTCGAGCTGCAGAGGGGACAGCCAGGATTGGCTGTCCCACTGGCGATGCGAAAGCGTTCGGCGAAGTTAGAGACTGAATTTCTTGGATTACGGAGTCGGGTGGCAGGCTGCGGGATTTGCCGCGGACGAAGGGGATTACACAGTAAGAGCAGCGGAGGTTGCAGCCGTCTTGGATTTTTAGGATGGGGCGGGTGTGGTGGGATTCGCCGCCTTGGATGGGGGCGGAGAGGAATTCGGGGTGGTCGAAGATTTTGTTGGTGAGGATTTGGGCGGGGTGTGCATTCACGGCAGGCGGGGCTAGAGGAAAAAGCAGATTCCTCGCTTCGCTCGGAATGATTGCCTGCTCTTCTGTTGCACAAGTGCGAGCGGCCGGAGTGATTTGAGTTATGAGGTTGGGGATTTGGGGTTTGTGGGAATTGCCTACGACCCAGGAGACGCCGGGGAGGGACGCTAGCTCTTCGGGGGCGCGCTGGGCGTAGCAGCCGGTGACGATGAGTTGAGCGGCAGGATTTTGCGCGTGAATTTTTCGGATGGCGCCGCGGGCCTGGGCGTCGGCGGCGGCGGTGACCGTACAGGTGTTGAGGACGACGATGGTGGCGGCGGCAGGATCGGGTGCGGGAGTGCAGCCGCGATCTAGGAGCTGGCGTTCGAGGGCGGCGCCATCGGCTTGCGTGGCGCGGCAGCCGAATTGTTGGATGAAGAAGGTGGACATTTGCATTCGAAAAGGGAAAGAAGCCGCTTGCAAAACAAGGCAATAGGATAGCTGGTTCGAGGAGTGGCGCAAAGAGCGCAGAGCGGTCATTCTCGGAAGGATGACCCTACAGCTGGCTTTACTCGGTGCGCGGTAGGCCGCTACAATCTGTTGCTGAAAATGTGTGCTCTGCGGCGTCATCCCTCTGCGCTGGACAACCCCAAGCTTTCGGTTGTGATTCCTGTTTACAACGAAAAAAACACGATTGAGGAAATATTGCGACGCGTTCAGGAAACGGAAATGCGCATGGAAGTCGTCATCGTGGATGACTGCTCGACGGACGGAACAAGGCAATATCTGGAAAGCATGACGCAGCGGCAGGGGAACGGCGAAACCTGGGCGCCGGCACATGATGGCGGCGATCCGGTGGACGTGCGGGATTTGCGGATATTTTTCCAGACGCAAAACCAGGGCAAAGGTGCGGCTTTGAGGAGGGGCTTCGCTGAGACGACCGGCGACATCGTGCTAGTGCAGGATGCAGATTTGGAGTATGACCCAAAGGATTATCCGACATTGCTGGGGCCGATTATCGATGGGCGGGCGGACGTTGTGTTCGGATCGAGATTTATCGGCGGGCCGCAGCGGGTGCATTACTTCTGGCACTACGTTGCGAACAAGATGCTGACGCTGCTCTCCGATGTGATGACCAATCTAAAGCTGACAGACATGGAGACGTGCTACAAGGTGTTCCGCAAAGAGGTGCTGCAGGGGATCAAGCTGCGATCGAACCGGTTTGGATTCGAGCCGGAGATTACAGCCAAAATTTCAAAGGGCAAGTGGCGGATTTATGAAGTGCCGATCAGCTAGGCGGGCCGCACCTACGAAGAGGGCAAAAAAATTACGTGGAAAGACGGCGTGCAGGCGCTGTGGTGCATTTTTCGGTACAAGATTGGGGATTAGTGACTGGTGACTCGTGACTGGTGACTGGTGACTCGTGCGGATCCCGCCAACCGCATGGTTTGTGGCGGACAATCCAGGCCCTGCGGCTGAGGGCTAGACAGACGCGGCTTCGGAATAGCCGTGCGGATGTTTCTGTTTCCAAGACCAAGCCGAGGTGATGATCTCCTCGAGAGAGGAGTGCTGGGCCTCCCAGCCCAGAGCGCGGTGAAGTTTGTCTTTGCTGGCGACGAGGACGGCGGGATCACCGGGTCGGCGAGGGGAGACCTTGCGAGAAATTTTGCGGCCGGTGATTTTTTCGGCGGCGCCCAGAACTTCAAAGATGGAGAAGCCGCGGCTATTTCCTACATTGAAGGCTTCGCCGGAGACGGTCTCGATCGCTTCGAGGGCGCGGACGTGGGAATCGGCTATATCGAGGACGTGGATGTAGTCGCGGACGCAGGTGCCATCGGAAGTCGGATAATCCGAGCCGAAAACTTCGACGTGCGGAATGACGCCCATGGCGGCCTCGAGAATGCGAGGGATGAGATGGGTTTCGACGCGATGGTGCTCGCCACGCTCGGCGGATGCGCCGGCGGCATTGAAATAGCGCAGTGTGGCGAAATGGAGGCCGGTGTAGGCGTGATAGTCGGAGAGGATTTCCTCGAAGCGGAGCTTGGATTTGCCGTAGGGATTAATGGGATTTTTGGAATGATCCTCGGGGATGGGGACAGTGTGAGGTTCACCGTAGGTGGCTGCGGTGGAAGAGAAGATGAATTTGTTTACTCCGTGGCGAGTCATGGCGTCGAGAAGATTGACGCCGCAGGCGATATTGGCGGCGTAGAAAGTGCTGGGCTCGCGGACGGATTTGGCGACGAGGGCTTCGCCAGCAAAATGCATGACTGCGTCGATCTTGTGCTTTGAGAAGAGTTCCTCGATTTGCGAGCGAACGCCGAGATCGGCGCGGCAGAAAATGGCGCCGGGCGGAACGGCAGCGGCGTGGCCCTCCTGAAGATTGTCGAGGGCGATGACTTTATGGGCGCGCGCGAGAAGGACTTCGGAGCAGATACTGCCGATATAGCCTGCAGCGCCGGTGACCAGAATGTTCAAGGACGGGACCTCTCGTTTGGGGCGAAATGAATCGCTGGATGGAAGCAATAAACAAATTATCAGGATGCGGGCGAGTTGTCAGCGGTGAATTAGAGAAGGATTAGGGGATTGTGGGAAGTCCGTGGGATCGAGAGAGGCTAAGGCTGGGCCATGCGGCGCTGAAAAGTAAGAAGGATCAAATCGGCGCGGCGGCGAACGCCGAATTTGCTGAGTAAATTGGAGACGTGGAACTTTACGGTACGCTCGGCAATGTTAAGTTTGCTGGCGATTTCCTTGTTGGAAAGATTTTCGAGGAGCGAATCCAACACTTCCTGCTCGCGGCGGCTGAGATTGGTGACGGAATCGGTTTTGAGACGGCGGCCTTGACTGGTAAGGACGGAATCGACGAAACCGGAAAGGACGGAGCGCGGAACCCAGAATCCGCCGTTGGCGACGAGGGGCAAGGCGCGGACCAACTGATCGCGCGCTTCGGTGTAGGTTAGAAGACCCTTAACTCCGAGGCGCAGGAGCTGGTAGCTGTTGGCGTCGCTATGCTGTTCGCCGACGACGATGAGGCGCGCTTCCGGATGGCGTTCGAGAAGGTTGGCCAAAAGAGCGCCAGTAGCGGGGCGCGCGGCGTGCCCGTCGATTACGTAAACCTGCGCGACGGGCGGCTCGAGATTGCGCATATCGGGCGCGAGCGTGGATTCGAGCTGCTTGACGACGACCTTGAATTGAGCCTTCGACAAAACGCGTTCGAACTCGCTCAGCACCAGGGGGTGCGGCGACAGGATGCAAACGGTCAGTTTTGAAGATGCGCGCTTGGTAGCCACTATGTGCCAGCGTAGTGAAAACTGGCCAAAGGGGCAAGTCTCTTGGAAGGGGCTGTTCTCGAATTGTTACGTAACAGGTAGGGTGCTTTTTCGATGGGGGCCGAGGGGTGGATTCTTCAGCAGGACGTCCACGATGCGCTCGGCGGCGTGGCCATCCCAGAAAGGTGGGATGCGGCCAGGCTTGCCTTTGCCGGCGAGAATATCGTGGGCGGCGGCAGTGATTCTTGCGGGATCGGTTCCGATGAGCTGGTTTGTGCCCTCCGAGATCGTAATGGGGCGCTCGGTGTTCTCGCGGAGAGTGAGGCAGGGGACGCCGAGAGCGGTGGTTTCTTCCTGAATGCCGCCGGAATCGGTCAGTACGAGGGTAGCTTTGCTGAGCAGGCAAAGAAAATCTAGATAGCCGATCGGTGGAATCAGTTTTAGCTGGGGATGGGTCTTGATACCGGCCTGCGCGAGGCGCTGCTGGGTACGGGGATGAACGGGAAAGATGACCGGAACTTGGGCAGCGATAGAGTCAACAGCGCCGAGGAGCTCGGCGAGTTTTTCCGTGGAATCGACGTTCGAAGGGCGATGAAGAGTCAGTACGGCGAAGCGTTGCCAGGCCGCACCGTTCATGAGAGCCAACTGCTCGCCGATGGCGGATTTCTGGGCAAGTGGTAGAAAATGGCGGAGCGAATCGATCATGACGTTGCCAACGAGATAGATGGACTCTCGGGGACGGCCTTCCTTGAGGAGATGCTGGATGGCGTCTTCTTCGGTGACGAAGAGATAGTCCGCCAGGGCGTCGGTGAGAATGCGATTGATTTCTTCGGGCATGGAGCGGTCGAAACTGCGGAGTCCAGCTTCGACATGGGCGACCGAGATGCCGAGTTTTACGGCGGCGAGCGAAACAGCGATGGTGGAATTGACGTCGCCGACGACGAGAACGAGATCCGGCTGGCGCTCGATTAAGACGGGCTCGACGCGCCTGAGGACTTCGGCAGTTTGCGCGGCGTGGGAGCCAGAGCCGACTTCGAGATTGACGTGCGGCGTGGGAATACCCATTTGACGGAAGAAAATGTCGGAGAGGGCTTCGTCGTAATGCTGGCCGGTGTGGACGAGGATGGGCTCAATCTCCGGATGGCGCTGCATCTCGCGCATCAAGGGAGCGATCTTGGGAAGATTGGGACGGGCGCCGACAATATTGATAATTTTCAATCGCATGGGCACGAACTTTTCGCGTTCGAACGAGTGATAGACAATAGTACAGCACCGAGTTCTTTCCTCGCGGATAGATAGGAACGGACTTTTCCTAAAACCAAACGGGCTCCTGTCCGTCGTGTAAGACGGAAGGAATGCTGGTGAAGGAGCAGTTACTGACGCGGGACGCGGGGAACGAAGGTCAATCGGGCCGGCCAACCGAGTGGTATTCGAAACCGAGTGACTTCATGTGGACAGGGGAGAGAAGGTTGCGGCCGTCCAGGACCAGAGGACGGGCCATGATGCCGCGAATCCGGGGCCAGTCGAGAAGTCGAAAGTCGTCCCATTCCGTGAGGATGATGAGGGCGTCTGCTCGCTCAGCCAATTCGTAGGGGTCGCGGCAGGAAACGAGGCCGGGGTGGGCAGCACAGGCGTTTGAGAGCGCTTGCGGATCAAAAGCGGAAACGCGAGCGCCAGCGGCCCTCAAGCGCTTGTAGAGCTCAATAGCCGGGGAAGAACGGATGTCGTCTGTGCCGGCTTTGTGAGAGAGTCCAAGCAAAGCGATTTGCTTGTCTTTCAGAACCCAGAGAGAGCGTTGTATTTTCTGAAAAAAGACATCGATGCGGCTGAGATTTACGTCCTCGGCGGCTTTGGGGATACCCGCATCCACGCCTTCTGCTTCGAGCAGCTTGCAAAATGCGCGAAGGTCTTTGGGCAAACGTTCACCGCCAAAGCCGATCCCGGCTTGGAGGAAGGACGCCCGAATGCGGGGATCCAGGCCGACAGCGTGGGTCACTTCCTGAACATTGGCGCCAAGCTGTTCACAAAGTTCTGCGAGCACGTTGGCGTAGGAAATCTTGACCGCTAAGAATGCGTTGGAGGTCTGCTTGATGAGTTCCGCGCTTCGCACGCTTGCCAGGAGAAGTTCCGGAAGTTTGCGGGGAGGGCAATTCTCGGGATGGATGGGACACCGGAAGTCTTGTTGAAGGATGGGAGCATAGATTTGCCGAAGAGTTGCTTCCGATTCGGCGTCATCCACTCCCAGAAGTACACGCTCCGGGTGGAAGAAATCCTCAACGGCCGTGCCCTCGCGCAAGAACTGAGGATTGGCTGCAACTCGGAAGTGGGCATGGGGATTCGGCGTGGTAACGCAAAGCAGGTGTTTTAGTTGTTCACCGGTTTTGACGGGGACGGTGCTGCGCTCGACGATGAGCTTTGGCGATTCCACAGCATGGGCGATCTGGCTTGCGGCAGAATCAAGCGCCGCGAAGTCCGATTCGCCGTTTTCCAGTTGCGGAACACCGATGCAAAGGAATATGACATTGGCACTTCGGAGGGCCCCGGCCGCGTCGGTGGTGAAGGCGAGCGTGCCGGCGGCACCGGTGCGCAAAATTGACTCATTGAGGTCCGGTTCATAAAGGGGAAGACGGCCTTCTAGGAGCAATCGGATGCGTTCCGCGTCTCGATCAACGCAGACGACATGATGGCCGATGGCTGCCAGGCAACCGCCTGTGACCAACCCG
>JBGPLB010000099.1:0-18343 GCA_041486245.1 Candidatus Acidiferrum sp. | reverse complement strand
GTTCGAGACATTCCTTGCGCGGCATGTATTGGATGGTGATGGTGCCGTAGTCGGGCAGGCCGGTTTTTGGGCAGACGGAAGTGTATTCGGGAAAGCGCGAGGTGATGACGTAGCCGGGAAACTGGTTGGGCCAGGTGTCGAGCTTCGGCAATTTGGTTTGGATGCCCGCGCGGGCGTGCTCCGCTGTGTAGTCGGCCATGGTGCGTTCTATTGTACGATAGCCGAGAGACGGCGGAAGACCGTTACTTGCTCAGGCCTGTGGACCATGCGAAAATGACGTCACTGACCGTACTGTACGGAATCAAGTTTTTCACCCGTACAGCTCTCCGGCGCTATCGTCTAGGGGTCTAGGACATCGCCCTCTCAAGGCGGAAACACGGGTTCGAATCCCGTTAGCGCTACCAAATCGAGCGGCTCCTGACAGAATGCCGAGCCCAGAATGGCCAGGCGTTTTTTTCAAGGGCCACTCATATCGCAGCATGAGCTCGGATCAACTTTGCGCCTGAAATTTGCGGACGCATTTGCGGTACGTCTCCGGAGTGTCGAAGTCCTCGTAAATCGCGTTCGTGTCTACCTGAAGCACTCGGATTCGTTCTGGGATCCGATAGACCAGCTCTCGCGTTGTTTCCGCACGGGAAAGTTCATTGCGCAATTCAGCCGAAATAACGATGGGATGCCCATACTTTCGCCCGTGCCGGGGCATGACGATTTCTTCCGGTGCGTTGCGCCTTTGAAATTCCCGCGCAAGTTGTTTGACAATTCGCTTCTCAATCAGAGGATGGTCCACGGGATAAATGAGCACGGCGGCGGAGCGGGGGACACGCACTAGCGCGCAGAGGAGGGAACTTAATTGCCCGCTACGCCACCGCCGATTGACCACTACCCGCGCCGCGCGTGGCACTGCAGGCCGCACTCGAGCTGCATCGCATCCGAGCACCACGATGGGTCGTTCGAAGCCCAAACAGTTTTCGACCGCGATGAGAAGCGCCGTTTTAGCTCCGAATTGCGCGAGGGGCTTAGGCATGCCCAAGTTTCTTGAGCTGCCGGCAGCGAGAATTATCGGAACAATCTTTGCGTGCCTGGTCATGCGGAAAGATGCGGCAGAATAAACGACGGCATTACAAATAGCCAGCACCGATGGAACGCTCGCGTTCGACCCGCCTCGCATCCCGACCCAGCGAAATTCCGTTTCGCCTTGCCAGCTACATTTATTCGAAATAGAATGCGCCGGGCATCGTGGTTCTGCGCCGAATCGTGTGTGAGTCGCGATGCCATCTCCGCCGAAGGCCGCGCGGAAACCACCGTGTACTCTCATCCATTTTCTTACCATCGCGCAGCAACGCTCGAACAGGCTTCCAAGCTGGTTCTGCAATTGGGAGAGGAAGCGCGGCTGCTCGCCGGCGGGCAGAGCGTGATCCCGCTGATGAAGATGCGTTTAGCTCGGCCAACGGCTCTGGTGGACATCAACGGCATCCCTGGTTTGGACACCATTGAACGCGACAACGGCGAACTGCGATTTGGCGCGCTTGTGCGCCATGCTGAAATGGAAGCTTCCGAAATCGCGGCCTCCATCCCGATTTTGCACGATTGCGCGGCGGGAATTGCCGACGTTCAAGTGCGCAATCAGGGCACCATCGGCGGCTCGATTGCGGAGGCTGATCCTAGCGGCGATTGGGGCGCCGTTCTCCTCACTCTCGAAACATCCGTGCGCTGCGCAGGGTCGATGAGCGAGCGAACCGTGCCGCTTGAAGAGTTCATCAAAGACGCCTACACCACAGTCTTGAAACCGGGCGAACTTGTCCGTGAAGTGATTGTCAGGGTTCCCCCAAAGGGCAGTGGCGGCGCCTATATCGCGTTCAAGAGATGCGCCCCGGTATACGCGACCGTGAGCGCGGCGGTACAGCTAATTCTGGACGCGAAGAACATTTGCAAGGACGCGCGCATCGTTCTCGGGTGCGTCGGGTTGACGGCTCTTCGCGCAGGAGAAGCAGAAGCGGCGCTGCGCGGGAAGCCACTTGACGCGAAAAATGTTCAAGCGGCCGCGGATGCAGCCCATGCGGCGGCCCAGCCGCATAGCGACATGCGCGGCACCGCGGAATACAAACGCGTGCTGGTCGTGGCCCTCGTGAAGCGCGCCATCGGCATCGCCGCACGACGCGCCCGCGGCGAGAAGGCGGAGGCGGGACACGAATATGCCGGACGCTGACAAAACTCTTGTTCGTGTTCGTGTGAACGGCGAACATCGCGAAGCGACGGTCGAGCCGCGCACGCTGCTCGTGGAATTCCTGCGCGACCATCTGAATCTAACAGGCACACACATCGGATGTGATACCAGCTACTGTGGCGCATGTACCGTGCTGCTGAACGGGCGCACGGTCAAATCGTGCACGTTGTTCGCTCCCATGGCCGATGGCGGTGAAATCACCACCGTCGAGGGACTTTCGAAAAATGGCGATTTGCATCCGGTGCAGAAGGCCTTTGCGGATTGCCACGGCTTACAGTGCGGCTACTGCACGCCGGGGCTTCTCCTATCCACAATTCATTTGCTTTCGAAAACGCCGAAGCCCACGGACCAGCAAATTCGCAAAGCCATAGCGGGCAACACGTGCCGCTGCACCGGCTACCAAAATATATTTAAGGCCGTTCGCGCCGCTGCTGCCGCAATGGAGAATCGCTGAGCATGGAAATTAAGTTTGGGGGAGAATTCGTCGTCAAGAAAAAGCCGGAGGAGGTCTACACTTTTTTGGTTGACCCGAACCGATTCTGTCCGCTGTTGCCGGATTATCAGAGCATGGAACGGTTGGACGACAAGAATTTTCTGGTCAAGCTGAGCGTAGGGATTTCGCATATTCGCGGCACCGCTGCGGTGAAGATGTCGCTGATGGAAACTCTGCCGGACAAGCACGCTGTCTATCAGGGGAACGGCGAGGTTCCCGGTGGCTCGGCGACGTTGCACGCGGGTTTTGACCTGGAGCCCGCACCGAACGGAAGTACAAAAGTGATTTGGAGCGGGCAGTCAACCGTGATGGGACGCATTGCATCGCTGGCAGGCGGACTGCTCGAACCGCTTGCGAAGAAAAATGTGCAGAAACTGATCGACGGATTACAGAGAGCTCTCAGCTAGACACCGGGCCAAGCTATGACAAGAGCAGCGATCACAAAACGAAAGAAAGTAAAATCGCCCCTGGCGGCTCGACACAACGATGTGCCGGCCGCTGGTAAGTGGGTCGGGCAGCCGATCCGGCGCAAAGAAGAAGATCGCCTTGTGCGCGGCAAGGGCATTTTCGTCGATGACCAGAAACTTACAGGCATGCTGCACATCCGTTTCGTGCGTTCCTCCTTCGCGCACGCAAAAATCACGCGAGTAGATGTTTCTAAGGCGGCCGCCCTGCCTGGAGTCGTCTGCACGCTGACGGGTGCGGAAGTGAAGGGCATGGTGAATCCCTTCATTGAAATTGGCCCCGACGTCGGACAGAAAATCGCGGACTATCCGATGGCCGTCGACAAGGTTGTATACCAGGGCGAGCCGATCGCCGCAGTTGTCGCTGAAACACGAATGATTGCTGAGGACGCCGCAGAACTCGTGGAAGTCGAATACGACCCGCTGCCGCCCGTGATGACCGCGGAAGACGCGCTGAAAGACGAAAGCCTCGTTCATGCGGAAATGGGCACTAATCGTAATTGGCACGGCCTCTTTGAGTTCGGAGACATGGAGAAGGCCTTCAAGCAGGCGGCTCATATCGTTCGCATCGGCCGGCTGCATTTCCACCGTTTTTCCAGCACGCCTCTCGAAAACAACGCCATGATCGCCGTGTGGGACTCACGCTCAGAGCGCATCGAGTATTGGTCGAACAATTCTTTTCCTGCGTTCGCGGCGCAATTTCTTTCTCCGGCGCTCGGTGTGCGGATCGATCAGATTTTCATGAAGAGTTTCGATATCGGCGGCGGCTTCGGAATCAAGATCACCAACTATCCGTACATGGCACTTTGTGCGCTGGCTTCCCGAAAAGCAGGCGACCGCCCCGTAAAATGGGCTGAGACTCGCACCGAGCACATGCAGGCCAGCGCCCACGGAAATGAACGGACGTTTCTCGACACTCGCGTCGCCCTCGATAAGAATGGCGTCATTACGGCGATTGATTCCCGTCACGTCGACGATTGCGGCGCATATCCGCGCTACGAGCCGCTTGGCTGCGTCATTTGGGCGCAAGTGCTTGCAGGGTCCTACCGCGTGAAAAATATCCGGATCGACATGAACCAAGTCCTTACGAACAAATGTCCCGTCGGCCCCAATCGCGGCTACTCACGAATGCAGCAGCTTTGGTTCATGGAACGCGTTCTGGACATTTGTGGCCACTCACTCGGAATTCCCACGGACGAGATGCGCGTGCGGAATTACATTCGCAAGAATGAGATGCCTTACACGACGCCCAACGGCTGTGTCTACGATTCCGGCGACTACGCGGGAATGCTTGCCATGGCGAAAAATCTGATTGGCTGGGACGAGTGGAAGAAAAAACAGGCCGCCGCTCGCAAAGAAGGCCGCTGGATTGGTCTCGGCATCGGCTCCACGCTCGACTCTGGAACAAATAATTTCGGACAGGCGCGCATCATCAATCCTGGCGCTCCTTTTTCCGGACAATCGAAGGCTGCCATCGCCAAGCTGGACATCTACGGCGAAGTGGTGATCAGCATGGGCTCTGTCCCACAAGGACAAGGCCATGAAACCACGGCGGCACAAGTCGTCGCGGATGTACTCAACATTTCTCCGGACCTCGTCAAGGTCAAGCCCGGATTCGATACCGAACAGAACGCTTATACCGGACACACGGGAACGTATGCCAGCCAGTTCGCTGTCACCGGACTTGCCGCGATTCATGGAGCCGCGGAGAAACTTCGCAAGGAAATGAGCCGCCTGGCCGCGTGGGCGCTCAAGGCGAAGGAAAAACAACTTGAATTTGGCATTGGCGCCCAAGGGCCGGAAGTTCGTGTCAGGGGCTCCCAGAAATCGATCAACTATTGGGCGCTGGCAAATATCGTCAATGTAAACAACGCCGGCATGCCGGAAGACTTGTGGGACGTCACCCTGAACTGCCGCCACGTCTATCACGCACCGTTCCAATTGCCGGACATCAAGCGCAAGTATGGCAACCTCACGCTTACTTACGCGGCGCAGATTCACGTCGCGGCAATGGAAGTGGATCGCGAAACCTATCAGCCGAAAATCCTCGCCTATGCCTGCGTGGACGACTGTGGACGTGCCATCAATCCTCGCATCGTTGAAGGGCAAGTGCACGGCTGCACCGCACACGGGATTGGCGCCGCGCTGATGGAGAATTGCGCTTATGATTCCGACGGTAATCTGCTGGCCTCGACATTCAGCGATTACACCCCAATCACCGCGATGAATATGCCCGATCTTCTCTATGGCCACATGGAGTCGCCTTCGCCGTTTACATTCAACGGCGCCAAGGGCATGGGGGAAGGCGGTGCTGCTCCGGTTCACACGATTTGCGCAGCTCTGCAAGACGCTCTTTATAGCAGTGGAGTCATCATCGAGGACTCGCACAATACAGGCGATTCCATCTTTCGCGCGATGCAGCGCGCACGCCAGGGCGAGTTTGTCGGGATGGTCCGTGTCGAACATCACCGCTCCGCGCGCTAGAATGTCCTGCGGCGCAATCGCGGGACTCACGCCCAAATGAAGCGCATCTGCATTATCGGCTGTGGCTCGATCGGTAGTCTTTACGCCGCGCATCTTGCACGAGTAGCGGAAGTGTGGGCTTTCGTCCGTCGGCCTGAGCATGCCCGCGCCCTCAACGAACACGGCTTGCATGTGACGGGCGGCCATGAATTTCATTCTCACTTTCGCGCCACTCACAATCCCGCGGAATTACCCAAATTCGATCTCGGCATTGTCTCGTGTAAATGCACACAGACCGCGGAAGCCCTCGCTCCCGTCGCGCACCTCTTCGACAATGGAGCGATTCTCTCGGCGCAAAACGGTCTCGGCGCTGAAGAAATCATCGCCGATCTTGCTAAGACGTACGTCATTCGCGGCACAACCTTCATGAGCGGAACCCGGCACGACGACACTCACGTGCAATACGAACTGGACACATCGACCTGGATGGGCCCATTCGAACCCACGAACACGCCGTTCTCGCTGGTGAAGGAAGCCGCCGATTTGCTAGTTGCTTCCGGTCTAAAAGCTGTGGCGTTGGAGGATGCCCGCCCCGCGCAATGGTCGAAAGTGATTTTCAACTCGTCGGTCAATGCCGTTTCCGCGCTGACCGAACTTCCGCACACGCTTCACTACGCTCGGGAAAATCAGTTCACTGATCTCGGCCATCTGCTCCATGATTTGATCGAAGAAGGGAAGCGTGTGGCCGCTGGGCTCGGCATCCGGCTCTACGAAGATCCTTGGGAAATGAACAAACTCGGCGCGCAGACGGACCATCCTCCTTCCATGCTTTACGACATTCGCAATAAGCTGCGCACCGAAGTAGACTTTCTCGGCGGCGCCATCGCTCGCGAAGCTCTTCGCGCGGGCATTTCCGCGCCGTTGCATACCGCGCTCTATCGCCTCATCAAAGGTAAGGAAGCTTCCTGGAATTACCAGGGCAAGGAGCGCAACGCCGGAGAGTAGGCGCTCAACGCATGGCTTACGCAATCGATCAGGAAAAGTGGCAGCGCGCGCGCCTGATGATGAAGCGCCACGACCTCGATGCCCTTGTCGTTCGCGCGCCCGACAACGTTCTCTACCTCACGAACTACTGGACCATGAAGGGTTACGACCTCGCGATATTCCCTCGGGAGGGAGATCCCACGCTGCTGGTCATCCAGCCGCAATTCCGCGAGGCACAGCGCACCGCGTGGAACAAAGACGTGCGCTTCTTTCCTTTCTATCACCCCAGGGATCCGCGCCCTCCCATGATTCGCGCCGTCGAAATGGCTGTTGAGGTCTTACGCGAGCGGAAGCTGGATGGCCGAGTCGGCATTGAGCTTTCGCAAACATCGCAAATTTGCGACCGCATGGTCGGAGAGCCGACGGTCTACTGGCAAGGTTTTTACGATGCTTTTCGCGCCGCTTGCCGCGAAATTGTGGACGCCGCCCCGCTGCTCTCCGAAGTCCGCATGATCAAAACGCCGCAGGAGATCGAGCGCATGCGCCTGGCCAACGAACTCGCGGCCATCGGCATGGAACACGCGCGAGACAACATCAAGCCGGGCATGAAAGAAAGCGAAGTGGCGGCGATGATAGAAGGCCATATCCACTCCGTCGGTGTTGGCTACAAAGGCAAAGTGGAAATGGCGCGCGCCTTCACGCTCGTTTGGTCTGGCCGAGGAATTGCAACATTTACCGCCACGAGCCACCGCCCCGTGATTGAGAATGAGCCGACTCTCGTGGAAATTTGGGTTTGTGCCGACGGGTATTGGACCGATCTCACGAAAAATCTTTGCCCCGGAAAATTGACTCCCGAATACAATCGTTTGCTCGATCAGTTGCTAAAAATATTTGCCGATGCCGTCGGCTGCGTCCGCGATGGCGCTCCGCTGGGCGAAATCGATCGCATCATTCGCGATGGCATCGACGCAGCCGGATATCCCGGGCAACCATCGCATCCGGTCGCGCACGGCGTCGGAGCGCGCGCTCACGAAGCGCCCTATTCTCACCGCATAGTTCCCGGTAAGATGCGTTCCGGCATGGTGCTTGCCATCGAGCCCGGCATATATTGGGAAGGCGGCGGAGGACTGCGGCTCGAAGACAATTTTCTGGTGACGGAAAATGGATGCGAAAAGCTGTGCTCGTATCCTGATGATTTTCGCCGCTGACCGCGCACTGAGAAGGGCAATTTGGGGACGGAGGTCCCTGACTCGATGAAGGAAGACCTGGCCAATGCGATTCTCTCGCAAATTCGCGAGGACGAAATTGTCTCCATGGCCTGCGACGTCGTGAACATTCCGAGCACGACGGGCGAAGAGCTGGAAATGGGCCGTTACATGCGCCGCGCACTCGAAGAAACGGGGCTCAACGTAACGTGGCAGGAAGTCGAAGACGGGCGCCCAAATGTCGTGGGACTTTGGGAGGGGACTGGCAACGGCAAGAGCCTGATGTTTAACGGGCACATGGATACGTCGAACTCCGGTCGCGAAACTTTCCTAACCGGTCTCGGCTACAAGCCAAAGGCGGTCATTCGCGCCGGCATGATCTACGGACTTGGTATTTACAACATGAAAGGCGCACTAGTCTGCTACACACAGGCCGTCAAAGCGTTGATGCGCGCAGGAATAAAGCTCGAAGGCGACGTGACCATCGCGGCCGTTGCCGGCGAAATCGAAAAAACGCAATGGAGCGATGAATTTGTCGGCAAGGAATATCGCGGCTATGGCGTTGGCACACACCATCTCGTCAATCACGGCGTTTTGCCGGACATGTGCATTTTGGGTGAGCCGACAGACATGCAACTCGTGCTTGGACACTACGGAACAGTCTGGGTTCGCCTTTCCACGCACGGACACTATGTTCATACCGCCTTTACTCGAGGCAAACAGGACCACAGCTCTATTTTCCGCCTGAAAGAAATTCTACCGCCTATTTATGAATGGATCGCAGCGTGGGAAAAGAAGGCCGTCTACGCCGGCCAGCCCGGTGTCGTGAACGTCGGCTGCCTCCGCGGCGGCCAACCCTGGCGTGTCAGCCGTACTCCTGAGCGCGCGGATGTTTTCCTGGATGTGCGTGTGCCGCCAACAATGCCGCTCAAGGAAGTGCGCGTTGCCGTCAAGCAACTTGTCATCGAGCTGCGAAAAAAGCATCCAGACTACGGCATCGAGTACGAAACCTTCGTATCCGTGCCCGGCGCGGAAATCTCGAAAGATCATCCGCTCGTGAAAACGATCGAAGCCTGCCACCAGCGCGTCCTGGGCGCCGCTCCGAAACACGCAACCGTTTTGTGGGATTCCGATGCCTCTGTGATGACGCGTTATGGAATCGAGACGCTAAACTATGGGCCTTCAAGCGGGCCCCGCGACGCCGAAGGCGAGAAAGTCGCGATCGAAACTCTCGTAAATACAACCAAGGTCTACGCGCTGGCCGCGGCGGAAATCTGCGGTGTGCGCTGAGGGGAGCTGAACCCAACGTCGATGACCAGCCAAAAAGAGATCGAGCGCCGTTACAACAATATTCGCGTTGCCATGAACGCCGAAAAAATCGACGCACTGATTGTCTGCGGCAATCAATACACGGGATTCGAAGGCGCCGTACGCTATACGTCCGGCTTCGAAATCGTTCATCGCTACGTTTACGTTTTGATTCCGCTCGCAGGAGATCCTGTCCTCGTCTTTCCTCGCGAAGCGCGCTGGATCGGCGATAAGAAAGCGCCTTGGGTTCAGGAAAAAATCTGGGCCGAAATTCCCGGCAAGTGGTTGCGCGAGGAAACTGAAAAACATCATTGGAAGCGCGTCGCGGTCTACGGTCTGGATTACGTAATGGCGGTCCGCGATTACCGCGAGCTCCAGCAAGGTTCTTTCGAGCTTGTGCCGTTCGATTTTCAATTTGACATGGCCCGGGCCGTCAAAAGCGAGGAGGAACTCGCTGGATTTCGCGACAGCATGGACATCATCCTGGATGGATTTCACTCCTTGCTGGCCGCCTACGAACCCGGCAAGAGCGAAGCGGAAATCATGGCCCCGGCCGTGGAACGCTTCTTCGCGCGCGGCGCCGGGCCTCGCATGATGAACATCGTGCTCAGCGGCACGGGCGGAGAAGCGGAAGCTCACTTTAAGGTTCCTTCACTTCGCCAAGTAGGTCCGGACGATCTTCTGCTCTACTCCCTCGAGATCGCGGGAGCCGATGGATACTGGGTGGAATTTTCCCGCGCTCTCATCCGCGGAATGGTCAGCCCGCGAACCTTAGCGATGAGCGACGTCTATCCGCACGCCATGGAAGCCGCGCGCCAAAAAATGTACGAAGGCGCGCTGGCCAGTGATGTCCACAAAGCGGCGACAAGTGTCTTCGACAAAGCAGGCTTCAAGCTCGGGCACCTCACCGGCCACTCCATTGGCATGACCATGATCGAGTACCCTGCCATCGGCGCAAATACTCACGTCGAACTGAAAGAAAACATGGTCTTCAGTTTTCACCCGCAAGTCGTCGACCAGGATGGCCAAGTCTGTCTCTACACGCAGGACACCTATCGCGTCGGCAAGAAGGAAGGGGAATGCCTGGCCAACGTGCCCTGGCGTTTCTACCCCGGTGTCGAGGCGCTGAAGACGGCATGAGCGTGAAGATTTGCATTGTCGGCTGCGGCGCAATCGGAAGCATTTTTGGCGCGCATTTGGCTCGCCTTGAAGACGTCGAAGTGCATGCCTACGACATTTGGCAGGAACATACGCGCGCGATCAACGAACGCGGCCTGCGCGTCAGTGGCGCAGCCGATTTTACCGCGCGTCTGCACGCGACTTCCGATCCCCGCGAAATTCCAGCTTGCGAGCTCGGCATCGTGGCCACAAAAAGCACGCACACGCGCGCCGCCATCGAACAAACCGCGCATATTTTCGGTGAGAACAGCGCCGTCTGCTCCGTCCAGAATGGTATTGGTAATGAAGAGATTCTCGCTCAGCACGTGCGCTACGTCGTTCGCGGCACCACTTTTCCTGCGGGCCACGTCGTCGAGCCGGGCCACGCCGGGTTCGACATCAACGGTGATACATGGATCGGTCCATTCGAACCGACGAACACGCCCTACGCGCGCGTCGAGCAGTTCGCGGAACTTCTCAACCGCGCCGGATTGCATGTCATCCCGCTGCATGATGCGCGCGGTGCACAGTGGACCAAACTCATTTTCAACGCTTCGACGAATCCTGTCGGCGCGCTCACCTTGCTGCATCATGGCGCCGCCACGCGCTTTCCGCCGACCGGCGCACTCTTTAATGCTCTCATTGCCGAAGGCGAAGCCGTCGCAAAGGCTATGGGAATCGAGCTGCATGGCGATCCGCGAGCCCTGGTGCAAAAAGGCGCCAATGCTCCCGGCAAACACAAAGCGAGCATGCTTCAAGATATTCTCGCCAAACGCCAGACCGAAGTGGATTTCATGAACGGCGCAATTGCCGACTGGGGTGAAAAAATGGGTGTTTCGACTCCGCTGAATCGCGCGGTTTGGCAACTCACAAAAGGTCTCGAACATTCCTGGGCCGATCCGGCTTAGGCCACAATGCCTCAGCGGCCGTCCGCGGAGAAAAATAAAACGATGAGCATGCCATTCAAGATCGGCGTCTTGCAGCTCAGCATGGAGCCGCTCGACGAAACTGTGAAAATGGCGCAGGCTTGCGACGCCGCCGGATTCGACACCTTTTGGCTTGCGGAGGCCTACCCCTGGTGGCGCAAGCACTCCATGGAAGCGCGCTCTTCCACGGCGGTCACCGCCGTTGCCGCGCGCGAGACAAAACGAATTGTCATTGGTTGGGGCATCATCTCTCCGTACACGCGCCACCCCGTCCAGATTGCCATGGAGGCGCGCGTCCTTCAGGAAGCGGCTGGCAAAGATCGTTTTCTACTCGGCCTTGGCGCGTCGAAAATCTTTATGAAGGAAATTGGCGAGGGCGAAAAGGGAAAAGAGGTTGGCCCTGCCACCGTGATGCGGGAAAGCATCGAAATCATCGAGGCCATGCTCGGAGGTCAGGAAGTTAAGTACGAAGGCAAGGCCTTTCAGGCTTTCTCACCCGCGCTCAAATCCGATGCTCATGTGCCCCGTTGGCGCGTGCCGATCTACGTTGGTGCCACTGGCCCGGTTCTGCAGCGCCTCGCTGGCTCGCATTCAGACGGCCTGTTGACCGCAAGCATCACCACGCCAAAGTTTGTTCAGTATTCGCGAAAAATGATGGAAGAAGGCGCGCGCAAAGCGGGCAAGGATCCTGCGAAACTCGATCTCGGTTCCGTCATCGTTGGCAGCGTCGGTGAAGACCCTAAGACCGCACGCGAAGGCGCCCGCGAAATGGCCGCCATGTATCTCGCCAACAAGGTTCAAAACATCCGAGGCTCGGCGGACACCCTCCTCGAATGCGCGGGTCTCTCTTTCGAAGAAATTCGTCCAATCGCGGATGCTATGGAAAGCGCTGGCCGCAGAGCCGCCGCGCGCGCGGTTACAGACGCTGTTCTCGATAAGGTTTGTCCGATTGCAGGCACCCCCAAGCAATGCATCGAGCGCCTCGAAGTGTACCGCGCGGCAGGCTGCACGCACATTATGCTTGAGCTTTGGGGAGACGATCGTTTGGAACAGGCGCGGCTTTTCGGCGAAAAAGTCTTGCCGCATTTCCACAAGAAATAGCGGTATTCTAATGCGGATGATAAACAATCAATCTGCTGCAGCCGATGCGCTCCGGTATTTTTCCTTGTAGGAAACCACGGGATTTCTCAGCACGCCGATTTTCTCGATCTCGCACTCCACCACGTCGCCGGGCTTGAGATAGAGAGATTTCGGGTCCCCACTGAAGGCTGCAACTCCACTAACCGTTCCAGTGGAGAGCACATCGCCAGCGGAATACCCCATCGGCGAATAGTGCGCGATAATCTCCGGAACGGTCACCGACATTTTGCTGGAATGCGATTGTTGCCGCACTTTTCCGTTTACGCGCAGCTCCATCGCCAAGTTATTTGGATTCGGGATTTCATCGGCTGTTACGATGTGCGGCCCCAGCGGACAGAACGTGTCGATCCCCTTGCAAAAACTGAAAACGCCGGATTTCATCTCCCGGCGCTGGATGTCGCGCGCCGTGATGTCGTTGAAGATGATAAAGCCGCCGATGTATTCGCTCGCGCGTTCGGCAGGGAAGTGCTTGCCCGATCTCTTCAGCACCACGGCAAGCTCTAACTCATAGTCCAGCTCTTCGGTCAGATGCTCCGGATAAACGATTTCCTCGTCCGGCCCGATGATGGCGTCCACATTCTGAAAAAATACTATCCAGGGAAGCACGGGATGCGAAAATCCGGACTTCTGCGCTTCCTCATGGTGCTCGCGGAAATTGCCGGCGGTGTGAAAAAATTTCTTCGGGCTGATGGGAGCTTTGATCTGCACCGCCTCGCGGCAAAAGAAAATTGGCTCGCCCGACGCGCCTTTAACTTCGGGTCCCTGCTTCAGCGCATACTCCAGCGCCAATCTCGCGGCATCCAGACCGCGGTCGCCATTGGCAAAAAGCCCGCGCATGTCCGCGGGAACGCGCGCGTCCGCGAGCGCGAAGAAAGCGCCCTCTTTTTCTACATTGCGCAGGTACAACGCATAGGCCGCGTTGAGGTCTACAAATTGTCCGTCAGGGGCGAGCGCACCGATGCGGTTATCGCGTGCCCGCGAATGGAATGTAACAAGCTTCATCGAGAATCCTTCGTCGCATGGAACGCATCAGATGTTACCAAAACACGCGGTGTTAATCGAAGCACGCCGCGAACGGCCGTACGTCTAAGACCCGATCGGGAGACCGGTGAAACGAATCCCCGCGCTATGGACCTTATATCGCATGTTTAATCCGATCAGCAGTGCCGTCAGCGATTCCACGATCCGCGCGTTTTCCAGCTTTCCGCCATTAAGGGCGCGGGCACCGGGAATTTTCAAAGCCAACTCCGAAGCAATCTGCTTTGCTCTCTCGTCATCGCTGCAGACCAGGATGTCGCAGTCAACTGCTTCATCCTTCGAAAGCAGTTCCGCGCCAAGATTCTGAAACGCCGCCGCGACGCTTACTCCCGCGGGCAGCAGTTCCTTCGTTTGCTCCGCCGCCGATCCTTGCCATACCCCAAGCATCCTCGTCGCAGCTCCTCCAACCGTGGCCGCCAGCGGCACCGCTGTATCAATCACTACGGTGCCGGGCTTCCATACGCTTTTCAACTGTTTCAAAAGCGCCGCACAGCCGGCAAATGGAACCGTCAGCACCACCACGTCGCATTGTGAGGCGGCGGTCGCATTGTCGGCCCCTTCAATTTTCGCCGAGCTGCCGATACGTGCGCGCAGTTGCAAAGCAGTTTCTTCCGCGCGCTGCGCATCACGAGAACCGACCACAATCTCTTCGCCGGCGCGCGCCCAGCGGTATGCCAGACCCGATCCCTCCGGTCCAGTGCCGCCTAAAATGCCCACTTTTCTACTCATCGCGATTTGGCTCCGCGCCTTTGATTTCCCGTTCGCACGATTCCGTCGGCGAACGGGGCCATCTCTGCGGCTGCTCGCTGGCACCAGCTCTGGTACGATGGCCTTAGCTTCACGCGCCCCCGAAAGACGGACGACGGACGAGAGCAAACGATATCACGCAATCCGACGGGCTATTCATGGAAACTGCAGACCGACCAGAAGACTCCCAATGGCTTTCTGAAAAGCGCGCGGATCCGCAGTACGGGTTTCGCGCACTCCTGCTGCCCATCAAAGACTTACGAAACGCCAAGCAGCGCTTGGCGGCGGTGCTTACGCCGGACGAGCGATTCGGCCTTGCGCAAGAAATGCTTGCGGACACAATTCAGGCTGTCTGCGGTGTGCATCGTGCAAACAGAATATTTGTCATCACCAATTACGAACCTGCCATGGAAACCGCAGCGAAGTTCGGATGGGAAGTCTTGCGCGAGGAGCATCAAGTTTCGGAGAGCGCGTCCGTCGATTTAGCCTCGCACCTCTGCGCCGAGCGTGGAGTCACTGCCCTGCTGCGCTTACCGCTTGATCTTCCCCTCGTTCAGCCGGGCGACATCGATGATCTTCTGGTTACGGACTGCTGTGCCCCGGCCACTGTTATGGTTCCCTCGCGCGACGGCACTGGCACCAACGCGATTCTTCGCACGCCGCCGGCGCTTTTCCCTTCGCACTTTGGGCCAAATAGTTTCGCCAAGCATCGCAGCGAAGCGGAGCGCGTCGGCGCGCGGACAATCTTTCGACGAAATCCGCGGCTGGAAATGGACGTGGATGATGAAGCCGATCTCCGCGCACTTCTGCATCATGATTTGACCCATACCGCGACTGGAAAGTGGCTCGAGGAAAGTGGCGTCGCAGCACGTTTCAGGACCCGCGCTACCGCGGTGTAAACCCTGAGCTAATGCACGTTCTTTTCGAACGGCCTGTTCGCGGTGATCCCTTTTCCTTCCGTCACAACGATAGTCTCTCCCGCAGCGACATTGGTTAGCTGATCGTGCTGGCCGCTGGGCCATAGAATGTCGATCCGCTCTGCCTTGTCTAGTTGTCCGAGGCCGAACGTGAGCACGAGTTCACTCGCCGAGAGATAGCTCGAACCGCTCCGCACCATCTGCGTTTGTGTTCCGCCAGACGCCGTAACGCGCACCACGGCGCCGATGCCGTCGCGATTGGATTTTGTTCCAACGAGCTTCACTCGCAAGCTGTGGTTCGCTGCCGCATCTGTCGCTTCGTTGCGAAATAGAACAGCCGGGCCGCCGTTCGTGGCCATCAGCACGTCGAGCCTTCCATCATTGTAAATATCCGCGTAAGCCGCACCGCGTGCCACTCGCGGCGCTGCAAACGCGGCCCCCACGGATTTCGTTACCTCTTCAAATTTTCCTTTTCCCATGTTCCGGAAAAGATGTGGGGGCATCGCATACTTCACGTTCGCCTGCACCCGTTGAATGTCCGGGTCGATGTGCCCGTTCGCAACAAAAACATCAGGCCACCCGTCCAGATCGTAATCGAAAAAGAAACACCCAAATCCCAGCGTGAGCAAAGACGCGCGTCCGATTTCTGACCGAGGTGCTTCATCGACAAATAACCCCGAACCCTCATTGTGATAGAGAGAAAGCATCTGGTTTGCAAAGTTTGTGATCAACAGACTGGGATGCCCGGAGCGATCGTAATCCGCGGTATCCACGCCCATTCCCGCGCGCGCCACGCCATCCTCGCTGAAGGCTACGCCTGCCAGGACCGCCTTCTCCGTGAATGTGCCATTTCCATTATTGCGATAAAGCTTGTTCGGCTGCGTGTCATTCGAAAGCAAAAGGTCCGGCCAGCCATCGCCGTCGTAATCGAGCACCGCAATCCCCAGGGTTTTTGAAGTGGGATCGCCAATTCCCGCTTTTTTCGTGACATCTTCAAACGTGCCATCGCCGCGGTTGTGCCACAGCCTCACCGCCATGCCCTTGTATGATTCCGGCGTGCAATACGATTTGCTCTTTCCATCGAGCGTGCAGTACAGGTCTGTTTCCGGACTCCACTGCACATAATTCGCAACGACGAGATCGAGACGTCCATCCTTGTCGTAATCGACCCACGCCGCTCCAGTGCTGAACTCTTTCACGCCCCCGAGCCCTGCTCTCTGCGTCACGTCCGTAAACGTTCCGTTCCCGTTGTTGTGAAACAAACGGCTCTGCCCGTAAGCCGTCACGAACAAATCCTCGTTGCCATCATTGTCAAAATCACCGGCGGCCACTCCCATGCCGAACATTTCCTCGGCATCCAGCCCCGCTTTGTGCGTCACGTCGGTAAACGTGCCGTCGTGATTGTTGTGATACAACTTTGGCATCGAATGTTTTCTCGCATGCCCTGGCCAGTCCATTCCATTCACCAAGAAAATGTCCGGCCAACCATCGTTGTCGTAATCGATGAGAGCAACGCCAGGTCCAAGCGTCTCCGGCAGATATTTTTTTCCAAACGCGCCATTGTTGTGGACGAAGTGGATTCCGGCCTGTTGCGTAGCGTCACGAAACGTCACGCCCGGCGGACTCGCGGGAGCTGGTGCGCTCGTTCCCGCAAATGCTGAAAAAAACAAAGCCACCCCGAGCGCCAGAAAAACCGCCGCCGGTTTCTTCACTTCGCTACCGCGTTCCCATCGCGGCCCACGCCAAGGGCATCGGCCACTCGATTGATGTAGTTGAACCACGACGCAATCAGCGTGATCTGCAAGATGCCCCGGTCGTCAAATCCCACGGCGCGCAGCTTCGTGTGGTCCTCGGGCCAGACCTTCGTCGCGTCCTTCGTCAGCTTCACCACGTACTCCAGCATCGTGCGGTCCTGTTCCGTGATTGGCGCGGTCCGATAATCCCTTTTCAGCGCTTCCACCATTTCCTGATCCAGAGTGACGCGGCGCAGAAACTCTGCGTGGGACTCGATTCAATAGTGGCAACGGTTCGTCACCGAAACCATTGTCGCGATCATTTCATGCTGATGCCGCTTGAGCGGCAATTCGGGAGACAGCAATGCGCCAAACGTGCTGAACGCATGAAAGAGCACATCGGGGAAAAGCGAGTGCGAGCCGACAATGCTCGCCTCGACTCCAGAGAAAACCGCGGCCACCGGCGTGGCGTATTCGACCGGATAGAGCTTTCGTTCCTCTTCAATCGCCTTCTTGACGCTCTCGTCCTCTTCCATTCGAACCGTCTTGATCCAAGTCATGCGCGATGGCCCCCAAAGGATTCGTCCTAAAATTATCGCGACCTGCCGCCAGTTTTTGTTACTGCTTCCGCCTTCGCTCTCGTTTCTTCCGTGATTCGGCGCGCGGCCGCTTTGCGCGCCGTGACGGCCTTTTTTGGTGTGCGGGTGTCCAGCGATACGGAAACATGCTCGTGAATCAATTGCCGCTCGTTGTTGTCTTCAGGATGCGCCTGCCGGTAAGTTCCAGTGATTGCCTGAGACGCTTCGTCCGCCTTGAATCGCAAATACCGCTCTTTGTGTGCGTTCGCTCTCGTCTCATCGCCAAGCCCGTTGAAGCAAAGCATCAAGTTATAGTTCGCCTGCAAATCTTCCGGATCCACCGCAAGCGTGCGCTGGAACGTCTTCACTGCTTCCGCATATCTCTTCTCTAAAAACTGAATCCGCCCCAGCTCATTAATCGCCACGCGGTCCCGCGGATATTGCGCCAGCACGATTTGCAGGTGCCCCGCTGCCTCGTCATACTTTCCTTCTTCTCGCAACACGCGCGCATAGAAGAAATTTGCCCGCGCCAGCTTTGGCGCAATCGCCAGCGCCTTGTCCAAGACTTTTCGCGCGCCCTCCGTGTCGCCTTCTTGTACGAGACACCGTGCGATATTCACCCACCCGTCCACATTCTGCGGATCAATCTCCGTAATTTTCTCAAACGCCGCGGCCGCTCCCTTCAAATCCCCCTGCAAAAATAGCCCGATGCCATAATCGTTCCACCGCGTCCAGTCATCTTTCGCCAGCTTCACCTCCGGTTTCGGCGCGGCTGCGTTTTGCGGCAACACTCGTATGCGCTTCGCGTCTTCTGCAATCGTGATGATCGGAAGATTCGGAATCTCTTTCAGCTCGCCGGCAACCTGCGAACTATCGCCCGTGAACGCCATTTTCCTGTCGTCATAGTCCGGCGCAAACGCTCCTCCCGGCTTGCCCGGATCCTCCACGCCTGCGTACGCAAACTG
>JBGPLB010000098.1:0-18349 GCA_041486245.1 Candidatus Acidiferrum sp. | reverse complement strand
GTCTTGTGCAGCCGAATAGTGCACGAACTTCTTCCCCGGGCTGGAGGAGGTGATGTAGAGCCATTCCATCGCCTCGACCGTGGGAGGGTATTCGTCGTCGTCGGCCACCACGAACAGTCCGGGCAGTTGTGACGCCTGCCGCAGGAATTGCAGGCCGTCTTGGAGGGTCTCTCCGGAAAGCAATACCATCGATTTCACCTCAGTGGAGTGATGACGTGCTACTTCGATGGAATGGAGGACGCCGAACCACCCGGCTCCTCCCACGCCGATGACATCGCGCTTCACACCCGGCTGCGAAACCAAGTATTGAAACGCTGTGTCAACGTCGATAGGCCACATGGGGCTTACCTTTGCCTTCTCCGCATCCGTCAGCTTGGTATAAGGCGCGCCGCTTTCGCCAAATCCGCGCATATCGAGCGTAAGCGTGTTGATTCCAGCTGCCGCGAGTTGCCGGGCTACGCCGTCCCACGCGTCACGTGTCCGGTTGCCCTGGTGCAGCAGCAGCACACCAGGGCCCGGCTTGGCCGCGGCAAAGTAGCTGGCCTTCAGGATGGTTCCGTCGGACGCCTTCAGGTCGACAACACGTGGAGCAGAAGGCTGCTGCGCCTGCGCTGCGCTCGCGTCTGCGGCAGTGTTTGTTCCCTGTCCCAAGGCGGTCACGGTGAAGATGACTATTGCGAACAGCAGGGGAGTGCGTATTTGTTTCATTAGAGTGAGTCTCCGGAATCTGTTTGCACGGACGCGATATTGATTGACAATCAGCCAGACTTTCCGCGGCTGGCCGGCGGCACAATTCCGTTCATGCGCAAGTACTCGACCAGCTGTCCGTAGTGATCGTAGGCATGAGCAATGGCAAACGTGGCCAAGTGCAGCCGCGACGATTTGCTGTGCTCCGGGGGTTGCAACATGTTCTGAGTAGTCAGCGTAGCCGCAGCTTTGTGACCCAGGGCAAACGAATCCTTCAGAAACTTGATGATGTCGGCCTTGGTCTTCAAGTCCTCAGGACCGTTCCCGTCCTTTATGCTTTCAGGCACCTTATCGCCGGTAAGCGGCGACCATAAGAAATAGTTGGAAGAGGCGACATGCTTGACCTGCACGGCAAACGTGCGCACACCCTTGTAGTCGCCCGATGGAATGTTCAAACTCTCAGGAGAAAAGTTGAACTTATCTTCGGGCATGGCCTCGGCGGCTTCCATAATTTGCTTTTCGATGGCGCTGATCTCGCGGTCCACGGTCGAAGCTATGGTTGGCGAAAACTGCTGCGATTGTTGCGCGTGAGCGGCGCTCGCGGCGGCAGCATTTGCGCCGTGTCTCAAGGCGGCTACGGCAAAGATGAGAACTGCCAGCAGCAAGAAGATTCGTGTCTGTTTCATTGGAGACTCCCCCAGTTTGCGTGTGAACATGGCCTCGATTTTCTGCCGCCTCGGCTGTGAGCTATTCGTGTCTCAGAGCGACCAGCGGATCGACGCGTATTGCGCGGCGCGCAGGAATATAACAAGCAAGCAGAGCGACACCGACGAGGAGAATCGTGACGCCCGCGAATGTGAGCGGATCTGTCGGCTTCACGCCGTACAAAAGTCCCATCATCAGATGTGACACGATCACAGCGCCAAGGAGTCCAACCGCAGCACCAGCAATCGCGAGCCCTAATCCTTCACGCAAGATCAACTGCAGGATGCTCCTGCTTTCTGCGCCGAGTGCCAGGCGAATCCCGATCTCGTGGGTGCGGGCGCTTACCATGTACGAAATCACTCCGTAAATTCCGAGCCCCGCGAGAAGCAACGCCGTCAAAGCGAACAAACCGACCATCTCCATCGAAAGTCGCCTCTCGGAGAGAGCCGCGGATACCGTTGCGTTGAGAGTCTGCGCGCCGAAAACAGGAAGGGTTGGATCGACGGCCTGGACCTGCTGGCGCACTTCTCCGGGAATCGCAGCGGCGTCTAAGTGCCCGCGCAGAAGTATGGCCAGGTGTTTTGCGCCGGTCTGATACACAGCCAGATAGATTTGCGGGACGTTTGCTTCCGCCAGCGATTCTGTCCGTGCGTTTGCGATCATGCCGACAACAGTAATCCAGGGAGACTCCGCTCGAATGCTCTTGAAGCGCTTGCCCAAGGGATCTTGGCCAGGCCAATACGTTTGCCCGAAGGCCTCATTGACCACGGCGACTTGCGGAACTTTGTCGTCATCCAACTCGTTGAACAAGCGTCCGCGCAGCAGCGGGATTCCGAGCAAGTGAAAATAGTCCGGTGTCACGCTTGACCGTTCGACCAAAGCAGGCTGGTCGCTCTGCGTGTCGCGTCCCTCCAGTGTGAAGGGGAAGTAGCCGTCGGAGACCCGTTTCAGATATCGCTGACTCTCGTCTAAGGGGATAGACGCGGTATCACCGAGAGCTACCTCCACGACTCCTGGTAGCGTTCCGGCACGCCGAATTATTTCGCGAAAGAACGGAGCCTCCTGAGCAGGAGTTCGGTAGCTGTCGGTCTTGGGATCGTTGGGGTAGGGCAGCCTCGTCCGGACCGTCATCACACTTTCTGGATTGAATCCCAGCCGCACATGCAGCAAATCCCAGAAACTGCGGAGCAGGAGGCCTGCAGCAACCATCAGCACCAAAGAAAGGGCAAACTCCATTACGACGAGCACTCGCCGCGTGCGCGCCTGTTGGCCGGAGCCTGTCGAGCCGCGCGTCGCCTCTTTGAGCGCATGAGTCAAATCAACTCGCCCAGCATCGAGGGCAGGAGCCAGACCAAAAATCGCTCCGGCGACGAGCGAAGCGACAAGAGCGAAAAGCAAAACGACCCAGTTAATGGAGACTTCGTTCAGTCGCGGCAGGCTGTCCGGCACGAGATGCAAAAGAAACGTCTTCGTGCAGAAGAGAATCGCTAAACCAACTATTCCGCCAAAGAGCGAGAGGAGCAGGCTTTCGGTCAGCAACTGCGAAATCAGCCGTTTCCGCGCGGCTCCAAGCGCTTGCCGAAGGGCCATTTCGCGCCCCCTCGCGCTGGCGCGAGCCAGCAGGAGATTCGCGACGTTCACGCAGCCGATTAGCAGCACCAATCCCACGGCCCCCAGCAGCAGCATCAACGACTGGCGAACATTGCCAACCACGCGTTCTTTGAGCGGCACCAATCGCACCGTCCATGCGCTTTGCAGCGGATAGTCGCCGGGGAATTCTTTCTGCAGGGATGCGACAAGCCCGTCTACTCGGCGCTGCGCGTCTGTAATGGTCAATCCAGGTTTAAGCCGGGCGATTGCTGTTGGAAGATTCCGCCGGTTCCGCGGCGGGTGATCAGGCATCGGCGCGCCGTAAAAACTGGTTGCGGCCCAAACCTCGATATTCCTCTCTTCCGCTGTTCGCCCCGGGGCATCAAAACCGGCGGGCATGACGCCAACGATCCGGTACAAGTCGGTGTCAAACCGCACACTTTTATCCAAAATATGCGGGTCGCCCCCGAATGCCCGCTTCCACAAGCCGTCGCTGATGAGCACTTCGAGCAGCAGCCCGGGCGTGTGATCCTCGGAATTAAACGCACGGCCCAACTGTGGTTTCACGCCCAGCAACGCAAAATAATTCGGCGCGACTATCAGCAAGCGAACGCGCGCGGGTTGCGATGAGCCTGTAAGATTATTTTCGTCGAACCATGTCGGAGAAACGTATTCGAAGATTCCGGACCGCTGAAGGTCCTGCCACTCGGGTTCGGACATTCCTACATCCCGCGCGCCCCCGCCGGGGAGATCATCCTCGATGCTTACGAGTTGCTCGGGTTGTGGGTACGGCAGCGGGCGCAACAACGCGGCGTCCACCACGCTGAAAATCGCTGTCGTAGCTCCGATGCCCAAAGCAATCGTCAGGACGACCACGGCGCTGAAGCCCGGAGACTTGCGCAGTACGCGGAGGCCGTAGCGAACATCCTGTGCCACGTTCTCGAGCGATTCCCAGCCCCACGCGAAATGGCTTTCTTCCTTTAGATAGGTTGCATTGCCAAAGCGACGCCGGGCGTCGGCTCGAGCATCGTCCGTCATCATGCCGGACTGGAAGAGTTCCTGCTGGCGCAATTCCAAATGCAGGCGCATCTCCTCTTCGAGATCGGCATCAAACTGTCGCCTATGAACCAGCATGCTGAGCCGTCTTGCAAATTCGCGCAGCCAATCCATAACGGAGCTCCTCTCAGACGGCCTCGATCACGCGCGTGATCGCTCCGATGACGCGTTCAAACTGTGACATTTCTACCTCGAGTTGTTTGCGTCCCGCTGCCGTCAGCTGGTAATAGCGAGCGCGGCGGTTTCCAGCCGTCGTCCCCCACTTCGCGGTCACCCAACCCTTCATCAGCATCCGCTGCAACGCAGGGTACAGCGAGCCTTCTTCGACTTGAAGAACGTCATTCGATATCCGCTGAATGCAATTAGCGATCTCATACCCATGCATTTCGCCGGAGCGCCCCAGCGTTTTGAGTATCAGCAGATAGAGGGTTCCCGGAGGAATTTCGTCTCGATGCAAAGCAGCACCCCTGACATAGTTAGACTATGCCAGTGTCGAATGGTTAGCACTCCCTGTCAAGAGTCTGCCGGCGTGCCAGCTTTGCCGAAGAAATACGCTTGGAGGCCGAAATGGTCAGCTACTCGGAATCTATCAAGAAACGGGGTTCTGGGAAGCTCAGCCAGACTCTAATTTTCCGTTGGGGTCTGTTTTTGCTAACTCGAATAGAAATCTGATTCAATACCTTTACGTGGTCGCAACTTCTCACAACCGGACTCCTGTGGAGTCCTCGGCACCTCTCCGAGGATTTTCTCTAACAGTGAGCGATGATGGAAATGTTCCGTTCCTTCCCATTCCCGGTCTGCATTCACCGAAAATTTTTGCAGCCTGTCACTTCACGGTTTCTTTGCCACCCAGGTAGACGGGCATCAAAATCTCGACGGCAACGCCGCGGCGGCCGTTGCCCAGATCGTCTATGCGGACTACTTTACCGAGAGATTCGCGATTGAGCGAGCCAAGTCCATCGGAGTATGGATAAGTGACAAACAGACGCATGCCTTCCTTGTAGAACGTGTTCTTCGAAGCAAAATACACGCTGTCGCGTGAAGTATTCAGAGTCGGCAAGATTTCATCAAAGTTGTGCAAGTGAGTGTCGGAAGGCCGCACACGTACAGTCTGTGGAAGCCGGAGCCTCGCTTTGCGCCGGCGCTCAGGGCCATTCAAACGTGCCATAGTTGGGAATGAGCATACCTTACTTGGTCCGCACAGTTCCAAGTGTCGGAGAGCGAGTCAGTTTCCGGTAGCGCGAATAGACCTTCAAGTGAAGATGGTTAGGCGCGCCACGGTTTTCCAACTTCAGGGAAATTCACTCTTGAGGAGGTAGCCCGCTGCATGGATCGCCGGCGGTTGAGCCGTCTCAACGGCTAGATTTGCATACTCCGCAAGATGACTTGGCCCGATCGGTGAGGCGCGCACCATGTAACGAAGCGGAGAGCGCGGGCTGCTTCCGAAGGGGTAACAAGTGACGAGCGTAAGGGCGTCTTCCGAAGTGGGCGCCAGCAAAGTTACATCCTGCGGTTCCACGACCTGAATCAGATTCACCGTGTAAGTCCGCTCGTACAACCCCATGCGGCGCCGATCAAACCACGCGATCTGGATCCGGTCACCCTTTGCAATCCCTTCGAGGGGCCGAAACCAACTCGTCCGATGTCCTGCCAGCACGACGTTTCCGGGCCTTCCAGGTTCAGCCCCGCTCATCAGTAGCGCCGGACCAAATGCCATCGCGCGCGGAGTTGCGGCGTCCAAGACAATCTCGTCAAAACCAAGACGCGAAATTCGGAGCCGCGCAATCGGATGAGTGTCGGCCCACGGCCACGGCGCGTGAGGCTCTCCCGAATGCGCGCTTTGATCCCACGCCCGGCGGATCAGGACGCCCGCAAGTTCGGCCTTCGCGTGTAAGTACGCGGCGCGCCCCGTAAGGCATCCTCCGGCTAGCAGGATTAGCGCGGTGATATACCGCATGGCCTTCACGAGAGTGCTCCCGTTCTCCGCACGAAGCAGAACAACACGATGCCGGCCAGCAGAAGTGCGATACCCAAGAGCTCAAGAAATGCATCGGCCGTGCCCGTTGCTGGAGCGCCGAAAACTTTCTCCATTTGCCAGCCGGCTGGCAACTCAGTGGGCACCGGAACCGTCTTGGATTGGCCACCCGCGTTCACCACGACTTCCTCGACCGCAACGAACGAGGTAAAGCGGGTGACAAGCCGGTAGCGAATCGCGTGCGCAATCACACTCGCGCGAATCTCCGCTTGCCCGTTCTCGCCGGACTCCCGCCAACGGTCCATCAATTCCTCGACGCGCTGCCGCGCCCAAAGTGTGGTGATGCCGGGATGAAACGTCGCCTTCGAGGCGTCAAACGCGATGGTCGTTTCATAAGGCGCAGTCCCCGCGCGGGCGGTAAGATGCACTTTGCCAACGCTGCCTCTTGAAATGCGCCCGAAGATCAGCAGAGGCTGCTGCTGGAAAAGATCCGGTAGACGCTCTGGATAAACATCCGCAACTTCCACGCCTTCAAAGGACAGCTTCACGTCCGTTAACACAGGGCTCTCGATACTTTCGAACAGCCGCGTCATCTGCTGCTGAATCTCATGGATATCCGCGATATGCGTGAAGGTTCCTCGCCCGTATTGCGCCATCTTGGTGGCGAGGAAGAGATTCGGCGCGCTGCCGATGGCAACGGTGTACAAGCGCGCGCCCCCCAAATCATGGCGAAGCGCGGCGAAAATTTGCTCTTCGTTCCCCAGGTCGCCGTCCGTTAACAGGACAATGTGGCGCAGGGTCCCGGGAATTTGCGGTTTCCGCATCAGGTGCAGCAGCGCAGGCAGCATTTCGGTGCCGCCGCCGGCCTCAAGGCCACGCACATAAATGCGCGCCTGAGCCAGATTATCCGGAGTAGCAAGCAATGGTTCCGGCGAAAATTCCTGATAAGTGTTGCAGAACGCGAGGATGCCGAAGCGATCGCTCGGCCTTAGCCGGTCCAATGCCTGGAGCAGTGCTTCGCGGGCCTGCTCGATGGAAGTGCCTGACATCGAACCAGACACATCAATCATGTACAGCATTTCCACCGGCATGCGCTGGGTGGGCTGCACAGTTGGAGGATAGGCAGCCAGCAAGAAATGAGTTTCTCCGGAGTCGCTTCCAGGAGAGAGGAAGAGAGCTACCTTCGGCTGGGTGCTCTCCGCTTGTTGCACTTCCAAGACAAAATCCTTATTCGGAAGCGTGGCGCCCGTGGCAAGTTCCACGCGCTGTCGGCCATCCGCCAAGCGGCGCACGTTAACAGCGTGAGAAACGCTCTTCACGGATGCAGCTTCGAAGCCAGAGTCCAGATCCACGGTGACCGAGATGTCGTGACCGGAACGGCTCTCCGGATTCCGAACAACTGGAGTGATCCGCGACGCGTCCGGCACAGCGTCGGAGTCTGAAGACCATCCGGTTCCGGTGTGATCCACTGCCTGTGTTCCGGGAATGTACCGTGGACCTACGACCATCGGGAAAACCAGCCTTATTCGCCCTTCTTGCCAGCGCAGCGGTTCCACATACCGCAGCCGCACATCGATGCGGTCGTTGGGCATGATGTTCGCGACGGATGCCGTGAAAATGTTGGGCCGCTCCTCCTCCAGCAAGGCCGCGCGCTTGCCCTCGGACTTCGCTGCTTGATAGATGCGCTTGGCTTCCGCGCGTTCGTGGATTTCGCTGCGAATCACCCGATTGCCGATGCGGATTTCCATGTCGTACACGGCGGCGTCATGCGGCAACGGGAAGATATATACGGCTTCGATCGGCGCAGTAGCCGAGTTGAGGTATTGCTGTGTAACCGTTGCCGAAGCGACTAAGCCGCGCACGTCCACCGCCGCATCCGTATGGACCAGCGGCACCGCCTCGTAGAGACCGGAGATCGGCGAGCGGTAGAGCAACGAGCCTTCGCCAACCGGGGGAGGGCAGTTATCGCTTTGTCCGAAAGACAGACCGGCCAGAATCGTAGTCGCAGCTAAAAGCGCCAGGACAAAGCGCGTACACAAATTCTTGAACAAATTCTCCGCGGATCGTGACATGGTCCCCTCCGCTCGAAGTGCCTCGATTGGAGGCTTGCAAGCCGCAGACCACGCAGGTCTGGCGGGTGTGACAGACTCAAGTGCCTAATATTCAGTTGCTTAGCATGGGAGGCCGGCGCGGCCTGGATTGTCGAGGCGTGTTGGGGCGCCCACGATTGTGGGAGCGCGGCGACACAACGACTGCTTTACTGGATTAGTTTCGAAGAGGTTGCTTGCGCGGCTCGGGGATCCTTCGATACAGGATTTAGTTCCTGAAGCGATTGCTGCTGCAAGAGTCAGATTTATGTTTTCCCGTTCGCTCTCGCGTGTGGTCGACCCAACGTTCTATCGTGCCGTTCTCCATTTCCCGTCTTTCTCGATACTCTCCCGAACGCGGAACGCGGTGATCTTGCGGATCAGAGGCAAAGGTAGCGGCTTCTCCAATGGAAACTGGATCGACCCGCTAGCCGTGGCGAATTTCGAAAGCTCCTTTGCGAAGGCTTTCACTGCCGAAGGCGTGGGATAGAAGCCGATGTGATTTTTGTGCGCGGCGAAAGTGACCAGGATCCTCTCATACGAAAAAGCGGGCATCCCCCACTTCAGGCTTTCTTTGGCTCCAGGTGCGGATGCGCGGATACACGCCCGCATTTCCCGGAGTTTCTTCCGGGCGTCTTTGGGGGCTGCATCGATGTACTCGGCGACGCTTTTAGGCCGTGCTTTTTTTGGAGTCATGAATTCATTTTATCGGCACTCTCGCTGATGCTCCAATCGCTTTTGCTATGCGGCTCACGACAGCTGGAGTTGAAATAGTCTCAACAAATCCGAAGCTATAGGAATCCAGCTACCCGTCTTCCAATGTCCGGTAACCCGTAATCGAAAACCGTGTCGCTTTCCGATTTTCAGCATAGGACGGCGGCGGACTCTCGCGTCAGACCTCTAGGTTGCGCAAGTAGGGGACGCTGGCTTTCATCATGTCAAGGTTCATTTCGACGAAGTAGTTTTTTACGCCGCCTGTTTTTGCCGCGGTGAAGATTTTCTTCCAGTCGAGAGTGTCCTGTCCCACTGGCATGATTTTCTTTGTAACCGACGACCACCCCTGAACGTGCATGGAGAAGAACCGTCCGGGATATTTCATGAAATACTCCGCGGCGTCGAAGCCTTCGCTGATCGTGGAGATTTGAAACTGAAAGTTGACAAATTTGGGATCGAGAAGGCCGATCAACATGTCGTAGGTGCGCTTGCCGTCCACGGAAGAGGTTTCGAAGTTTTCGTTGTGGAGACCCTGCCTGATTCCGGCGGCGGCGGCCTTTTCACCCATCTTGTTGTACTCATCGGCGGCACGTTTCACATCGTCCATCGTGGGTTTTTTTGGGCCACCGAGGCTGGCGACGAGCATTTGTTGGAGGCCGAGGTCTTTGGCCCAGGCGATGCGGTCATCCTGATTTCTTCTGAGTTCATCCATGCCAAAGTGCGAGCTGATGCAGGTGACTCCCCAATCGTTTAACATCTTGCGGAGTTCGAAACCTTTGTATTTGGCGAGGCCACCGAAGCCGGAGTCGGCGTAGCCCACGGGCGAGCAGAGTTCGATGTTTTGAAAACCGGCTGCGACGAGTTGCTTGATCGTACCGGGAAAATCCTTGGCGATGCCTTCTCTCACTGGCCATGTCTGGCAGCCGATGGGCAGACCGAGAGGATTAGCGTGGAGTTCGAATGGGCTTTCGGAAAGGAGACCAGCTGCGGCGGCAGTTGTCGCGACGCTTTTTAAGAACTCTCTTCTCGGAATCTCTGGCATCGACGTCTCCTTAGTAGTTCCATTCCTCAACGCTACACTAACTTACTGCTAATTTTCCTCGCCGAAAAGCTTGATGTCTTCGGGGCCTTCCTGAAGAGGGCCAGTGATGCGGCCTTGCACGAGCTCGCGAATTTGCGCCACGATGTCCGGATTGGCTAGCGTGGTGATATCGCCAGTGTCCATGTGATTGGAGATGGCGGCGAGAACGCGGCGCATGATTTTGCCGGAGCGCGTTTTGGGCATGTCGGGAACGATGTGGATCCGCTTGGGGCGGGCGATTTTGCCGATAATGGTTTCGATAGTGGAGATGACTTTGTCTTTGACGGCTTTCGTCGGGAGCACGCCGGGCTTGAGAGCAATGTAGACTTCCGGGACGCGGCCTTTGATTTCGTCAACGACAGGCACAACGGCAGCTTCGGCGACTTCCGAAATGCTGAGGCAAGCGGATTCCACTTCCTTTGTCCCCAGGCGGTGGCCGGCGACGTTGATGACGTCGTCGACGCGGCCTAGGATGCGGTAATAGCCGTCGGCAGGAAGAACGGCGCCGTCGGCAGCATAATAGGGCCAGTCGCGCCAGTCTTTGCTATGTGGATTTTTGCAGTATTTTTTGTAGTACTGATTGACGAAGCGCTCCGAACTGCCCCAGATGGTTTGCATGATGCCCGGCCATGGATTCCGAATGCAGATATTTCCGGCTTTGCCCGAGCCAGGCTTGACCTCTTCTCCGTTCTCGTCCCAGATGACAGGATAAATGCCGAGAACTGCGGGGCCGGCGCTGCCGGGCTTCATGGGATCGAGCGCGGGCTTAGTGCTGCAGAGGAAGCCCCCGGTTTCGGTTTGCCACCACGTGTCTACAATGACCGCTTCGCCTTTACCAACCGTTTCGTAATACCAGCGCCAAACTTCCGGCTCGATCGGCTCGCCCACAGTGGTCATGTGTTTGAAGTGGTAGTTGTATTTGTGGGGTTCGTCGCCGCCGGCTTTGCGCAGCATGCGGATGGCAGTGGGCGAAGTATGAAAAATGTTGACGTCGAGACGCTCGGCGATCCGCCAGGGACGCGCGGCATCGGGGTATTGCGGTACGCCTTCATAGAGAACGCTGGTTGCGCCGAGCGCCAGCGGGCCGTAGACGATGTAGGAGTGGCCGGTGATCCAGCCGATGTCGGCCATGCACCAGTAAACGTCCTCCGGGTGAATGTCCTGGTAATACTTTGAAGTGCCCGCGGCGTAGGCGAGATAGCCACCGGTGCGATGCTGGCAGCCCTTGGGCTTGCCCGTTGTGCCGCTGGTGTACATAAGGAAGAGCGGGGCGTCGGCGTCCTGCGAGACGGGCTCGACGATTTGGCCGCGGTAGTCCCTGAGGACGTCGTCGACAAAGAAATCTCGGTCGATGATCATCGGGGATTCGGAGCGGTAGTGGCCGTGGTAGCGCCGCCAGAAGAGGACTTTGTCGATGGACTGGCCTTCTTTTTTTGCGGTTTCCACGGCGATGTCTGCGCTCGGTTTGTGATCGACCCACTTGCCGTTGCGATGGTAGCCGTCGGCGTAGATTAGAACGCGGCTGCCGGAATCGGCGGCGCGAAGGCCGCAGGCTTCTCCGCTGAAACCGCCGAAGACCACGGAGTGAACGACGCCGAGCCGTGCGCACGCCAGCATGGTGATGGGCAGCTCGGGGATCATGGGCATGTGAATGGTCACGCGGTCGCCCGCTTTGAGACCGGCGAAATCGCGGAGCATCGCGGCGACTTCATTCACGCGCTTATAGAGTTCCTGATAGGTGATGACGGCGGCGGGTTCGCCTTCCGGTTCGGGGACGAAGATTAAGGCGGCCTTGTTTTTGTGTTCAGCGAGATGGCGGTCGACGCAGTTGTAGCAGACATTGAGTTTTCCGCCGACAAACCATTTCCAGAAGGGAGGATTGGATGTGTCGAGCGTTTTGCGCCAGGGCTTGTCCCAGTCGAGAAGCTTGGCGTAAATGTCGAAACATTTTGGAAAATGTTTTTCGCTGAATTTTTTTACGAAAGCAGGATCGGAAAGATTGGCCTGCGCTTTGAATTTTTTGGAAGGATAAAAATATTCTTCTTCTTTCCAATGAACGGCGATTTGCGCTTCGGTGACGCTCTTGTCGGAGCGTGAGGCAGCGGACTTGCGCTTGCCGGATTTCTTTACCTGGGCATTAGCCACGGCGGTAGCTCCCACGGGAGTGTAGTTCAGGCAAATCAAGATACAACGAAATGGGGACCGTGTGAAACAGCCTGCAAGAAGTGGACTCGCGTGGCGACGTCGTTCGAATGACAACTGGAGCGAGGGGCTCGAATCGTGATAGAAAGCGGGCTTGACCATTGCACACGCTATCTTTCTGTTTCTTGCCGGTGCGCTGGGCGGCGCGATTAACGCTGTCGCCGGCGGCGGAAGTTTTGTTGCGTTTCCTGCGCTGCTGTTCACGGGGGTAGCGCCCGTGCCTGCGAACGCCACGAACACGCTGGCGCTTTGGGTGGGCGTGACGGCGAGCGGAGGTGCGTACTGGAATCGCTTGAGTATTTCGCGGCGCGTCATGATTCCGTTGATCCTGACTAGCTTGATTGGCGGGCTTGCGGGTGCGCTGCTTCTGATCAAGACACCTGGACAGACTTTTCTAAAGGTCTTGCCGTGGCTATTGCTTGGAGCAACGCTATTGTTTGCGTTCGGCAAACACCTCACCGGGCGCATTTCGGCGAGTATCTCTCATGATGCGAGCAACGCGGCATTGGCAGGCGCGGCGATTTTCGAACTGGCGGTGGCCGTCTATGGCGGGTATTTTGGCGGAGGAATCGGCATCATGAATCTGGCCATGCTCGCGGCGCTGGGCATGACGGACATTCACGAGATGAATGCGTTGAAAGTTGTGCTCGGCGGCGTGATTAACGGAGTGGCGACAATCACGTTTGTGATTACCGGCGCAATCGTCTGGCCGCAAGCGACGGTGATGATCGCGGGAGCGATCTTGGGAGGATATTTCGCGGCGCACTACGCGCAAAAACTGCCGCAAGCGTGGATCAGAGGTTTTGTGATTCTGGTGGGTGCGGGAATGACGGTGTACTTTTTTGTGCGGGCCTATCGGTGAGCAGGATTGAGATGGAGATGCGAACGAGGAGGAAACGGTGAAAACAAATTATGCGGCGGTAGTCGTTTCGGCGGTCGTGTATTGGCTGCTCGGCGCGGTGTGGTATGGATTTGTGTTCAGTAAACCATGGATGGCGCTCGAGCATTTGACTGAAGAACAGGCCAAAGCCATGAATCCCGTGCTGCCGTACATCATCACGTTTGCGCTGAATATTTTGATTGCGTTTGTGCTGGCGCAGATCTGCACGTGGCGGAACGCAAACACTGCGGCGAGAGGCGCGGCGGTGGGAATTTTGTTGTGGATCGGTTTCATCGGGCCGGTGAATTACACGACATACATGTACGAGATGCGGCCAATGAAGCTGTTTGCGATCAATGAGTTTTACTCGCTCGTCGGACTGTTCCTGATGGGGCTGATCCTTGGAGCGTGGACGAAAAAAGCGGCGTAGATTTGGCTGCGGCGAATTTGGGAATTGTTGGGACGCGGCGACGCCAAGAGGGCACGATATATCGTGCCCCTACAATGGCTTGCCGCGGATGGAAGCGTCGAGAATTTGAATCGTGTGGACGACAGGGGTCTTGTGGCCGAGACGAGCCAAGGAAGATTGCAACTGTAAAAGACAACCAGGGTTGCCGGAGGCGACGACATTTGCGTTGAGCGGGACGATTAGCTGAGCTTTGCGATCACCCAGGGCGTTGGCGGCGTCGGGCTGGACGAGATTGTAGATGCCCGCGGAGCCGCAGCAGATGGCGTTTTCGGGGATTTCGGTGAGCTCGATGCCAGGAATATTTGCAAGCAACTGGCGCGGTTGAGAGCGGATGCCTTGGGCGTGCTGCAGATGGCAGGAATCGTGGAACGCCACGCGCAGGCGGAGAGAATTTCTTGCGGCGCGCGGCGGCAGTTCGGTGAGAACTTCAGTGATATCCTTGCACTTTGCAGCGAACGATTTGGCGCGATCGGCGTAGTTGGGATCGTCGCGGAGCAGATGGCCGTATTCCTTCACATTTGAGCCGCAGCCTGCGGCGTTGGTAATGATAGTTTCGACGTTTGCGCGCTCGAAGACGTCGATGGTTTTTCTTGCCAGTGCGAGTGCGCCTTCTTCTTCTCCAGCGTGAACCATCAAAGCGCCACAGCAAGGCTGGTCTTGCGGCGCGAAGACTTCGCAGCCTTCGGCGGCTAGCACGCGAGCGGTGGCGGCGTTTACCTGCGGGAAAAATTCGCGCTGCACGCAGCCGAGCAGCAGGCCGACGCGGCGACGTTGCGTGCCTTGCGCGGGCGTGACTTCAGATACGTGCTCATTTTTCGCAAGCTTTGGCATTAGCGCTTCCATGGATTGCAGGCGCTTTGGAAAAAGTTTGAGGAGGCCAATGCCGCGAACGAGCGATTGCAGACCGGATTTTTGGTAGACGAGGAGCGGCCAGCGAAGGAGGCGGAGGCGATCCGGGCGCGTGAAGATTGCGAAGAGAAAGCGGCGGTGGAGTTTTTCGCCGAGGGTGCGCGGGTGATGACGTTCGATTTGAGCTCGAGTGGCTTCGATGAGTTTTCCGTAGTCAACGCCGGAAGGGCAGGCAGTCATGCAGGCCATGCAGCCGAGGCAGGAGTCGAAATGGCTGACCCATTGCGGGTTCATGGTGGCGGCGCCTTCGCTGGCGATTTTCATGAGATAGATGCGGCCGCGAGGCGAGTCCATCTCTTCGTTCCAGAGAACGTAGGTGGGGCAGACGGGGAGACAAAAGCCGCAGTGAACGCATTTATCGATGATTTCGGTTGAAGGCGGGTGGTGCGCGTCGAACGCGCTTGGGGGAAGTGCTGTGACCGGAGAATCGGACATCAGATGCCCCCCACGAAACGGCCGGGATTCAGAGTATTTTTTGGATCGAGCTGATTTTTTACGGCGCGCATGAGGGGAAGCGCGTCTCCCGGTTTTCCCCAGGCGTCGAGGGGCGACATGCCGGCGCGTTGATGGAACGCTATGAGAGAGCCGCCGCTGGCTTCAAGCTCTAAACGAAGATCCGAAAGAACAGAGTGGAGATTCTCTGGCGCGCCTTCCAGGCGGAGCCAACCGATGCCCGTGGCTTGCATCGCCAACTTCCAGTGCGTTTTGCGGGCGCCTGCTATGCGTTGCACGGTTTTGACGGTGCGCGCAATCGAGGCTGGGAGAGCGGTGATCTTAGCCATGGCTGCCGCGGCGGAATCAGCGGAGTTCCAAAGCTCTTGCGATGCGTTCCAGAAGGTGGATGGAGTGTCGAGAACGGAAGTAGGACGGGCGATTTCTCGAAGTTGTGCTTCCTGTGCGGCGATGCCTGATTCCGTGCCCTCAAAGAGGATGTCCACAACGGGCTCGGCATCTTGCGCGATGCGCGTTTGGAGAGCGGTGTGAGCCAACTCGGAATCCTGCACAGCCAGGATGAGTTGCTGCATTTTTTCGAGAGTACCAGCGGAGATGGAAAGGGTTCGCGTGTTTCGAGGGAGGGGATGGACGCGGAAGATGGCGCGGGTGATGACGCCCAGAGTGCCAAAGGCTCCAGTGACGAGCTTGGGAAGGTCGTAGCCGGCGACATTCTTGACGACTTTGCCGCCGCTGGAGGCGAGAGTGCCGTCGGGGAGAGCGATGGTCACACCGATGATGAGATCGCGGAGCGGGCCGAAACGGAGGCGCAGCGAGCCGCTGTCGTTTGTTGAGAGCACACCGCCGACAGTGGCTAGCTCGGGCCAGAGAGGATCGAGGGCGAGGCGCTGGCCGTGCTGAGCGAGAGCAGACTGTAATTTTTGAATGGTGCAGCCGGCTTCGGCGCTGACGGTGAGGTCGGCCCAGACGTGCTCGATGATTCTGCTGAGGCGAGCGGTGGACAGAATGAGATCGGCGCGTTGTGGCGGATTGCCCCAGGTGAGTTTGGTGCCGCCGCCACGTGGTATGACGGCGAGGCTGGCGTCATTTGCGAGACGAAGGATGGCGGCAAGTTGTTGTTCGTTGGAGGGTTCTAGGACGAGGCGCGGTTGAGCGCCGCAAACTGCGTCGGCCGCAGTGGCCGCGCGGATGGAATCCGGGGCCATGATTGCGCGGAATTCGTGTTCGATGTCGAGTGGCGTCGTGGGCATTTGAGAGACTCAGTACATTACAACGGTAGCGCGGCGTCAAGACGCGCTCTGGAAACATGAGTAGCGAAGCAGCGGACAATGCAAAAGGAGTCTGATCTGAGTTGAGGGCTAGCTTCGGATTGGCGTCTTACCCTGGGAAACGAGTTCGTTCATTTCTTGGGAGGCTCAGGCCGACTCGCGCTTTCGGCATGCCCTAGATGCGCGCACTCTTTTTGCTGCTCTGGCGTGATCGGCGTGGGCGCTTCCCCGGCTGGGACGGAGTTGCATCGCATGGTGTCCTCGAATCCGGGCGCTGAGAAGACGAAAGTCAGGCTAATCGGTTCGGTGCCAATATTCTTCAGACTTACCCAGGTGTTGGACGGAATAAATACAAGTCCCCCGGCATGGAGATCGCGCTCCTGATCACCGAGCCAAATGTGAGCCGTCCCGCTGTGGAGCAGCACTATTTCATCCTGGATCAAATGCCGGTGCTTCGGTAAGGTCGCTCCTGGGGCGACTTCCTCCGTACCGGCGACGAGATGCTGAGAGCCGTTGTTTTTTGGGCTGACCTTCAGCATGAATTGGGAGGAGGCGGGGGCACTGTCGTCCAAGTGAATGCGGCGAGTCCGCAGCTCGCCTTCATTCCTCTCCAAGAGAAGCGGCTTGGCGTCAGGCTCTGAAATTGGAGTCGCGTGCGAATGATTTCCTTGAGAGAACGCACTGAGTGCGACCGTCACTAGCGCCGCTGCTGTAAAGACACTGCTGATTGCTCTTGAGTTCACGCCGTCACCTCGGAGCGTAGTCTACTCTTCTCCGGGCTAGTAACGCTTGGTAAGCCGAGTAGTCGGAAGCTGCCCGCTTACCCGGATCTGATTTTAGTGGGTTTCGTCGGCGGGTAGAGGTGGGGCCCATATTTTTGTAAGTGTTGATTCTAAAGAATTTACTCTCAATTTAAGTTGTTTAGAATCAATACTTACGGGCACTTTTATAAGTGTTGATTCTAGGGGACTTGCGCCGGACGAGACCCGGTGGAGCGGCGTTTTTTGCATGTGTTGCATACACGGGACTTAGGCGAATTGGTGGCTCTAGAACGCAAAAACGCCAATCTGGAGATTGGCGTTCCCGGGTAAGGGCACAAGGTTACCCAAAACGTATTATGAACGCGGAGTAATCGATTGTCAAGGAGAAAAAAGAAAGCGAGAAATTTTGACTGACTATAGAAGACCCAAGCGCCAGTTGCGAAGAAAAGTTACGCGCGGGGGCGATGGTATTGATTTCGATCCGCAACTGGCGGGGCGGAGTAGGGGCGGAAAGAGGGAAGAAAAACAGAACCAAGACCCAGTCTCAAAAAACGAGGTTGGGGCACCCGCGTGAGACGCAAAAACGAAGAGGCCGCATCAAAAGGAATGAGGCTGGGGCACGCGGCACTCACTATGGCGGGTACTCGTCCTCAGAACTTCTGGTGCTTTGCGGCGACACAAAGTAACCAAGATCCCGCTGTATTTCTTCCATGTGGGTTTGGTACTTGGGTGTCCAAACGGGTTGGTATAGATGGATCAAGTCGAGGGAGAATCCTCTGTCCTTCTCGTATTGCTCGGTCGCCACTCCCACAACGGTTGTGACATTCCTATTCAGGCCTCGCGCCACGAAGCATCGGTTACCTAGCTCTGCGACACGATGCTTGCGCTCTGTGCCGTGCGGCGTTGCTAAGAATACGTAGAGCACACCGGACGGCGAAATTGTCATGCGGGACCGAACCCGATGCGAAGCGTCCAGAAATTCTTTGAGCGATTTACCGAGTATTCGCCTGGCAAACCGATGTTCGCGCGCCATCACACGGATCGCGCGCTCGGTGTCGGTCAACCCTGGTCCAAACTCAAGATTGTCGTTTAGGGCATCCCTGCAGAAACTCTCGATGATTCCGTCCCACAAGTAGCTGGGCGCGTCTGCAATGATGCGGCGCCGGTATTCAGGCTTTGCTTGGACCTGGTCCCACAAATCATCCCCAACAATGAGCCTGTCGTATCCAGAGGGGAACTTTCGACCACCATGTACATAAAGGGCGAGCAGGTCCTCCTCTCGCCCTTCAAAGTGGGTCGTCGTACCAGAGCTATGAAATTGCTCCTTCTCGCGCAAGTATGCAACGAAGTCTGTGATCGTGTTCAACTCACTAAACAGAACCATGGTCGATCGTTCATCAAAGACATGGACGAAACCCTTGCCGAAATCGCCGTACGGTAAGCGCACCTTGTCCTTACTCCCAAGAGCGGCGCCGATTCTGTAAAGGTGAGCGGGTTTGGGGAATGGGAGAC